>NZ_JBEXKU010000054.1:0-54963 GCF_040609575.1 Streptomyces sp. NPDC004647
GGGCGCGCACCAGATGGTGCGCGCCCCCGCTTCCCGTGTCTGCGCCCTGCGCCTCGCTGGATTGCCCCCTGCCCGGCCTACTCCTCCCCGGCCAGGGTCAGGCCGCGCAGCTTCTGTCCCGCATACAGGGTGGCGCACACCGTGACCGCGGCCAGCAGGGCGACCGCGAGCGACAGCCCGACGTCGGAGCTGACCAGATCCCCTCCGCCGATCTTCTCGGCGAGAGCGAGCGCCCACTGCTGGACGCTGAGCGTCCGTGCGCCGGGGACGAGGCTGCCGAACAGCGACTCCCACACCAGGGCGTAGACCAGGCCGAAGACGACCGCGTGCCGCGTGAGGGTGCCGAACAGCAGGAACAGCGCGGCGTACGCCACCGACGCGACCGCCGCCGCGGCCGTGTAGGCGATCGCGATCTGCTGGCTGTTGCCGTTGAGGATGTAGCCCGCGAGCAGGGTCGGCACCGCCGAGAAGGCGATGGTGACCCCTATGGCGACGATCAGCTTGGTGAAGATGATCGTCGGCCGCTTCACCGGTTTGGCGAGCAGATAGACGATCGAGCCGTCGTCGATCTCCGGGCCGATCGCGCCGGTACCGGCGATCACCCCGATCAGCGGCACCATCGTCGCCAGCGCGAATCCGCCCAGCACGTCGGCCGCGATCTGATCGTCGGCGCCCGTCAGCGTCCGCACCAGCAGCGAGATGACCAGCAGCAGGGCGGGCAGCGCGAAGAGGATCAGCGCCCGGCGGCGGCCCAGCAGAGCCCGGTAGGTGAGCCGGGCGACCGTGGAGTTGTACATCGGTTCAGGCTCCTTCAGGCCGCTACGAGATACGAGAAGACGCTCTCCAGGGACTCGTCCGAAGGCGAGACCGTGAGGAGCCGGATGCCGTGCTCGCGGGCGACCCGCGGCAGCAGCTCGGTGAAGCGCGGGAAGTCGACGGCCTGGACGCGCAGGGCGTTCTCGACGAGATCGACCTCGATGCCCGCCGTGGACGGGTCGGCGATCAGCGCGGCGGCCAGTTCCCGGTCTGCGCTGGACCGTACGAGATAGCGGTGCGGCCGGTCCGTCATCAGCCGACGGATCCTGCGGAAGTCGCCGGAGGCCGCGTGCCGCCCCGCCACGATCACCTCGATGTGGCTGGCGAGCTGCTCGACCTCTTCCAGGATGTGCGAGGAGAACAGGACCGTACGGCCCTCCTCGCCCATCTGCCGCAGCAGATCCATCAGTTGCATGCGCTGCCGCGGGTCCATGCCGTTGAACGGCTCGTCGAGCAGGAGCACGGACGGCTCGTGGACGAGCGCGGACGCCATCTTCACGCGCTGCCGCATGCCCTTGCTGTACGTCGAGATCTTGCGCTTCTGCGCGTACTCCATCCCGACCGTGGCCAGCGCCTTCCTGGCCGCCGCGGCGGGGTTCCCCATTCCGTGCAGCTCGGCGTTGGCGAGGACGAACTCGTGGCCCGTCAGGAAGTCGTACATCGCCTCGCGCTCGGGGACGATACCGATCTGCCGGTATGCCTGTTCGTTGCGCCAGACCGCCGTGCCGTCGAGGGTGACGGAACCGGTGGAGGGCGCCAGGAATCCGCCCATCATGTTGATGAGGGTGGACTTTCCCGCGCCGTTGGGCCCGAGCAGTCCGGTCACACCGGGGCCGATCGTCATCGTGATGTCGTTCACGGCGACGACATTCCCGAACCAGCGGGACGTGTGGTCGATATGAATGGTGGTCATGGGCGCAGCCCATTCTCTAGAAGGGTGGTGGTGGGCTGGGGGCACCGCCCAGCGTCAGCTGGGGGAGGGTGGGCGGTCACAGCCCGACCTTTCGGTAGCGGCGCATCAGCAGGGCGTACGAACCGGCGATCAGGCCGAGGACGACGGCCAGATAGACGACTCCGGCGAGGGCGCTCGGCGGGCCGTAGCCACCGGGGAAGGCGGAGTCGGCTCCCAGGAACCGCGTCTGCACTCCGTCGATGAGCGTGATCGGCGAGAACAGTCCGAGCCAGCCCACCGTGTCGAAGTTGCCCTGCTCGTAGGCGATGGCCTGGACGGTGCTCACGGCCCCGTAGGAGATGGTGAGTACGGCGATGACGGCGGCGACGCAGAAACCCCGGCGCGGGGTGAGCGCGGCGACGACCAGACCGATGCCGGCGAAGAGGACGGACAGCAGAGCCACCGACACCAGGCCCTGCGCGAAGCCCTTCGTCTGGTCCGCGAAATCGAGTTCGGCGAGCAGCGCTCCGGCATACAGGACGAGGAGCGGCGCCGCGGTCAGGATGAACAGGGCGGATGCCATGGCCGCGAGCTTCGACACCACATAGTCGGCACGCTCGATCGGACGGGAGAAGTAGAGCGGCACGGTCTTGAAGCGCAGGTCGCGCGAGACGGACTGCGGCGACTGGGCGGCGAGATAGAGGCCGATCACCGCCTGGAGGTACAGCGCGTAGCGGGTGTACTCCAGTGGCAGGTCCTTGGCCTTGGTGAACACCGCGACCGCGACGACGATGCCGGCCGGCAGGCACATCACGGCGAACAGCAGCATCGGCAGCACCTTGGACTTCGCGGAGCGGCCGAGGCCGTACGCGCCGCGCAGGCTCTGGGCGAAGAGCGAGCGCCGGGCGTACGCCCGTCCCAGACGCGCCCCGTCGTAGTTGCGGTAGCCGATGTTGTGGATACGGGCCGGGTCCGCGCTCTGCGCGGGCACCTGTGCGGCAGTGGTCTCAGACGGCATCGGTGCCTCCTCCGTTCTCCTCTTCCGAACGGAAGACTTCGGCGATGTGGTGCCGGCCCTGCTCCATCCGCACCAGCCCGAGCCCCAGTTCGGCGACGGTGTCACGGACCGTGTCGTAGGTGGTCTCGTCGACGGACTCCAGCAGCAGGACGTGGCCCGCGCCGGGCGCGCGCCCACCCGCATGCACCTCGATACCCGCCGCCGCGAGAGCGCTGCGCAGTGCTCCCGTACCGTCCGGGTGGCGGTCGGTGTCGGTGACCTCGACGGCGAGCGTGGTGGTGCTCTGGGTGAAGTCGCTGGTGGAGCTGGAGCGGAGCAGTGTGCCGCCGTCGATGACGACGACGTGGTCGCAGGTGCGTTCCAACTCACCGAGCAGGTGGGAGGTGACCAGGACCGAGATACCGAAGTCGGAGTGGACACGGCGGATCAGACCCAGCATCTCGTCGCGGCCGACCGGGTCGAGTCCGTTGGTCGGCTCGTCGAGGAGGACCAGCTGCGGGTCGTGGACGAGCGCCTGGGCGAGCTTGACCCGCTGCTTCATACCGGTCGAGTAGCCGCCGATGGGGCGGTAGCGCTCCTCGTACAGGCCGACGTGGCGCAGCGTGTCGGCGGTGCGCTCACGCGCGGCCGTCGGCGGCAGCCCGGACATCCGCGCCATGTGGACGACGAACTCGGTGGCCGAGACATCGGGCGGCAGACAGTCGTGCTCGGGCATGTAGCCGACCTGCTCGCGGATGGCGCCGCCCTGTGTGGCCACGTCGAGTCCGAGCACGGCGGCCCGGCCCTCGGTGGCGGGGGACAGTCCGAGCAGAATCTTGATCAGAGTGGACTTCCCGGCTCCGTTGGCACCCACCAAGCCCGTCACGCCCGGCGTGATGTCCATGGAGAGCCGGTCGAGAGCGGTCACCCGGGGGAACCGCTTGCTGAGGCTTTCGGTCGCGATCACAGTCACGTCATCGACGGTAGTGGCGCGGACCACCGTTCTCGTCAGACCTGGAGCCCGATTACACGTACGCCTCGAGGGTGATGTCCCGTAGGGGTCTGTACGCCCTGCGTACCCCCTGACTGTTACCGGAGGTATCCACAGGGCTCGTCACAGACCCGGCGCGCCCCACACCGGGAACCAGCGGCTGAGATCCGTCTCGATCCGCAGATCGTCGCCGAGCAGCCCCTTGGCCTGGAGTTCGAGGGCGTTGTCGCGCTTCTCCACTCCACCGGGCAGCGGCGCGAAGGGGTAGAACGTGCCGCGCTTGTAGAGGTAGACGAGCGCGAGGGAGCGGTGCTGCGCATCCCGGAAGGCGACCAGTGAGCAGAGCAGCTGCGGGCCGAAGCCGGCTTCCTGGAGCAGGGTGTTGACGGCGTGCAGGTCGTTGACGAGACCGGCCGTGTCGTCGGCGGTGTGCCGGACGAGGAGCCAGGTGTAGCCGTACGTGTCCTGGCTGAACTCGACGGGGATACCGCCGCGGGCGGTGTCGGCGTCGAGCAGTTCCCGTACGTCCTGCTGGAGTTGTGCGAACGCGCCGCCCTCGACGGAGGCGAAGCAGACCGAGCCGAGGCCGGTCGGGGTGAACCCCGCGCCCGCCTCGAGGGTGATCGCGGCGGAGGGCAGGCCGAAGAGCTGGTCGAGGTCGGGACGGACCGGTCTGCTGCGGCCGAGGATGGTGTCGAGGAGACCCACGGGACATCAGATCCTGATCGTTGTCACGGGCGGCCGAGCTGGGCGGAGATCCTGCCCAGCTGGTCGAGGCGCTGCTCCAGCGTCGGGTGCGAGGAGAGCAGCCTGCCGAGGCTCTGCTTGGAGGAGAACGCCGGGGCGAAGTAGAAGGCATTGAACGGCTCGGCCTTCCGCAGGTCCTGGGTCGGGATCCGCGCCATCTGGCCGTTGATCTTGGTGAGCGCGGAGGCGAGCGCCGACGGGCGGCCGGTGAGGATCGCTGCGGCGCGGTCGGCGGACAGTTCACGGTACCGGGACAGCATGCGGGTCAGCAGGAAGCTGATCGCGTAGACGACCGCGCTGACCAGCGGAATGAGGATCAACGCGATGGTGGTGTTCTGGTCGCGGCCGCCGCCCCGGCTGAGACCGCCCCAGAGGGCGACGCGGGTCATCACGCCCGCGAGCACGCCGAGGAAAGAGGCGATGGTCATCACGGCGACATCGCGGTGGGCGACGTGCGACAGCTCGTGGGCCAGGACTCCCTCCAGCTCCTCCGGCTCCAGGCGGCGGAGCAGCCCCGTGGTGGCGCAGACCAGGGCCGACCGCTGGTTACGGCCGGTCGCGAAGGCATTCGGCACATCGCTCTCGGCGATCGCCACGCGCGGCTTGGGCATATCGGCGAGGGCGCAGAGCCGGTCGACGGCGCCGTGCAGTTCGGGAGCCTGCTCCGGGGTGACCTCACGGGCACCCATGCTGTACGCGGCGATCCGGTCGCTGAACCAGAACTGCACGATGAACAGGCCGCCCGCGAGCAGCAGGATGAGCGGCCAGGCGCCGCGGAGCAGGGCCAGCAGGACGCCGACGAAAACCACGTACAGCAGTCCGATCAGGAACATGGTCGTCACCATGCGGGCGGTCAGTCCCTGGTCGGGAGCGAATCGGGTCCGGGCTCGGGTTTGTGACATGCTCCGACCTCCAGAGCGCGGCTTTTGTCCTACCCCTCTCCTCCAATTCTGCTCCTTTCCCACCTATAGGTGGGATAAGGGCAGTGAACAGACGATCGAACTCGTTCCGACGGGGCCTAGCCGAGCTCTGCCAGGCCCTCTGCCGCGATGCGCTCGAAGACCTTCTCGTCGGCGGCGAAGATCGAGTCCGGTATGGGCCAGTGCAGCACGATCTCGGTGAAGCCGAGTTCCGCGTGGGCTCCGGCGAAGTCGACGAAGGCGTCGAAGGAGTCGAGCGGGCGGTCCGGGGTGAAGCCCGTGAGCAGGACCTTCTCCAGCTCGGCGGGGTCACGGCCGATCTCGCCGCAGGCGGCGGTCAGCCGGTCCAGCTGGCCCCGTATGGCGGCGAGCGACTCGGCGGGCGTGCCGGCGGAGGAGACCTTCGGGTCACCGGTGGTGACCCACGCCTGGCCGTGGCGAGCGGCGAGCTTCATTCCACGGGGGCCGGTCGCCGCGACAGCGAAGGGGAGGCGGGGGCGCTGCACACAGCCGGGGATGTTGCGGACCTCGTGCGCGGAGGTGAACTCCCCGTCGAAGGAGACGACGTCCTCACTGAGCAGCCGGTCGAGGAGCGGTACGAACTCGCCGAAGCGGTCGGCGCGCTCGCGCGGGGTCCACCCCTGCCCCCCGAGCGCGGTCGCGTCGAAGCCGTTGCCGCCGGCGCCGATACCCAGGGTGACGCGGCCGCCGCTGATGTCGTCGAGGGAGATCAGCTCCTTGGCGAGCGTGACGGGGTGGCGGAAGTTCGGGGAGGTGACCAGGGTGCCGATCCGTATGTGCTCCGTCGCCGCGGCGGCGGCCGTCAGCGTCGGCACCGCACCGAACCACGGGCCGTCCCGGAAGTTGCCGCGCCAGGAGAGGTGGTCGTAGGTGAAGGCTGTGCGAAAGCCGAGCTCCTCGGCCCGCTGCCATACCTCGCGGCCACCTTCGTGCCAGCGGCGGACGGGAAGGATCACGGTGCTCAGTCGCAGAGAAGACGCCATGCGGATGAGCCTAAGCGGCACGGTCGCGGGGAGTGGAATCGGTCCCGCGCATCCGTCCCGCGCCACCGGAAGGTCGCGGCGGGACCAGGTTCGTCGGGGTGAGGAGACCGCCCCGCCCGGGCGAGGCACGAGGGGCATGCGGCCGTCCCGACGCGCTCGCCCCGTCACCCCATCGCACTGTTGTGCCCTCATGTGCGGGAAGATGGTCGTGTGACCTCAGCTACCGAGCGGCCCGAGCCGCAGATGCCGGAATCCGACCGCTCGGGGCTCCCTCCTCGGCCCGTACGGATGATCGCCACAGATCTGGACGGCACGCTCCTGCGGGACGACAAGTCGGTCTCGGAACGTACGGTCGCGGCGCTCGCCGCCGCCGAGCGGGCCGGGATCGAGGTCTTCTTCGTCACCGGCCGCCCTGCCCGCTGGATGGGCGTCGTCAGTGAGCACGTGCACGGCCACGGCCTCGCCATCTGCGCGAACGGCGCCGCGGTCGTCGATCTGCACCAGAACGGCCGGATCCTCGAGGTGCGCCCACTGGAGCGGCCCGAGGCGCTTGCCGTGGTCAAGGCGCTGCGCGACGTCGCGCCCGGCTCCACCTTCGCCGTCGAGCTGTCCACCGGCATCCACTACGAGCCGGACTATCCGCCCTTCCACCTGGACGCCGCCGCCACCGTCGCCGCCGCCGAGAAACTGCTCTCCGAGGAGTGGGAGGGGGCGAACCAGCCGGTGCTGAAACTCCTCGCCCACAACCCCCGCCTCACTCCGGACGACTTTCTCGCCCTGGCCCGTACGGCGGCCGGCGAGCACGGCTCCTTCACCCGCTCCAGCCCCACCGCCCTGCTGGAGATCAGCGGCCTGGGCGTCAGCAAGGCCTCCACCCTCGCGCACTGCTGCGCCGAGCGCGGGATCGCGCCGGAGGAGGTCGTGGCCTTCGGGGACATGCCCAATGACGTGGAGATGCTGAGCTGGGCCGGGACTTCGTACGCGATGGCCAACGCCCACCCCGATGTGCTCGCCGCCACCTCGGCCCGCACGGTCGCGAACAACGAGGACGGGGTCGCGGTCGTCATCGAGCGGATCCTGGCGGCGCAGTCACCGGCACGCTGAGCCGCCTGTGGAGCGGGGCTTCCCGGAAGGCCTCCGTTGCCCCTTCCCAGCCGCTGCCGCCCCGCAGGGGTTCGGACCCCCGCCGCTCAGCCCGACTGCGGGGGCGTGAGCGCGCCGCCCACCCGTCGGCGTACCGACGCCGGGGTAGCGATGCCGGGGTACCGACGCCGTGGTGCTCCGCCGTCAGCCGGATGCCGTCGCCGCACCCCGTACGCGGTCACGCCCGTCGGGCCGCCGCGCCTGAGACGGCCCTTACGCCAGGGAGAGCCGGCCGTCACCGGCACCGGCCGCCAGGGCGTCCGCCGCCGCCTCGCGGGCCAGCATCCGCCGGAACGGGCCGTCCGATGCAGCCAGTTCCTCGTACCCGCCGCGCTGCGCGGCGCGGCCGCGGTCCAGCACGATCACCTCGTCGACAGCATCGAGACCGGCCAGGCGGTGGGTGATCAGGACGGTCGCCCGGCCCTCGGTGGCGGCGAGCAGGTCGGCGGTGAGCGCGTCGGCGGTCGGCAGGTCGAGGTGCTCGGCGGGCTCGTCGAGGACCAGGACGGGGAAGTCGGCGAGGAGCGCGCGGGCGAGCGCGAGGCGTTGGCGCTGGCCGCCCGACATCCGGGCGCCGTGCTCGCCCACGAGGGTTCCGAGGCCCTGCGGGAGCCCGTCCACCCAGTCGAGCAGCCGGGCACGGGCGAGGGCGGTGCGCAGGTCGTCGTCGGTCGCGGCGGGGCGGGCCAGACGCAGATTCTCGCGCAAGGAGCTGTCGAAGATGTGCGCGTCCTGGGCGCAGAGGCCGACCAGACGGCGTACGGCGTCGCCGTCAAGGGCGGATGCCTCGGTCCCGGCGAGGGTGTACGACGTGCCGGGTACGGCGTCCAGGAAGCGGAGCAGCACCTGGGCGAGCGTCGTCTTGCCCGAGCCGGACGGGCCGACGACGGCGATCCGGCGGCCGGGGCCGGCCAGATCCAGGTCGAGCCCGTCGAGGGCTGCTTCGCGCTGCCCGGGGTGGCGGGCGGTCAGGTTCCGTACGGCCAGGGGGAAGGGAGAGGCCGGCGGCTCAGCCGGGTGCGCGGGCTCCCGTACGGGCTCGGGTGCGTCAAGAACCTCCTGCACACGGCTGGCGGAGCGGCGGGCGCGCTGCCGGTACTGGACGGCCAGAGGGAGACCCGTCACCGCCTCGAACGCGGCGAGCGGGGTCAGCACGACGACGGCCAGAGCCACCCCCGCGAGGCGGCCGTCGTGCACGGCCTGCACGCCGGTCCAAGCGGCCGCAGCCACGGTGAGGCCGCAGACCAGGGCGGAGAGTCCGGCTCCGGTGCCCGCGGCGGCAGCGGACCGGGCGGCGAGCCGGGTCAGGCGCTGATCGGCACGGCGAGCGTCGTCCGTACGGGCGTCGAGCGCGCCCGCGACGGCCAGTTCGGCGGAGCCGGTGAGGAGGTCGACCACCCGCGTCGCGAGGGCGCCGCGGGCGGGGGACAGCTGCCGCTCGGCACGGCGGGACAGGACGGCGGAGAGCAGCGGCACGCCGACGCCCGCGGCAAGCAGCCCGGCGGCAAGCACGGCACCGGCCTCGGGGAGCAGCCAGGCGGTGAAACCGACGGATCCGGCGCCGACGAGGAGGGCGGCGCCGGCGGGCAGAAGCCAGCGCAGGAAGTAGTCCTGGAGGGAGTCGACGTCGGTGACGAGCCGGGAGAGCAGGTCGCCGCGGCGGGTCTCCCGCAGACCGGCCGGGGCCAGCCGCTCGAGCCGTACGTGGACGGCGACGCGCAGGTCGGCGAGCATACGGAAGACGGCGTCGTGGGCGACCAGGCGCTCGGCGTACCGGAAGACGGCGCGTCCGATTCCGAACGCGCGGGTAGCGGTCACTGCCACCATCAGATACAGCACCGGCGGCTGCTCGGAGGCCCGCGAGATGAGCCAGCCGGACACCGCCATGAGCCCGACGGCGCTCCCGAGTGAGAGGCTTCCCAGCAGCAGCGCGAGGGCGAACCGGCTGCGCCGCGCGTGCGCCATCCGTCGCACCCGTCGCAAGGGGTCGCCGCCCTGTGCCCGGGGGGTCTCCGGGCGCGGCGACGGCCCGTCGGCGGCGGAGCCCCGCGGCGGCACGCCGGGGGTGCCGGCCGGGTCGGGCGCCTGCTCCGCGTGCTGTTCCGGGACAGAGGAGGAATGGGTGGGTCGCACGGCGCCTGCCGCCGCTGCGATGTGCCCCACAGCGGCGGTCCCCGGAGCGGCGGACCGGTCCAGCCGGATCACCCGGTCCGCGAGGGACAGCAGTGCCGGGCGGTGGGCCACCAGGAGGACCGTGCGGCCCACCGACAGACGGCGGACCGCGTCGACGATCGAGGCCTCGGTCCTTCCGTCCAGGCTCGCCGTCGGCTCGTCCAGCAGGAGCACCGGGCGGTCCGCCAGGAAGGCCCGGGCCAGGGCGATGCGCTGGCGCTGACCGGCGGACAGGCCCGCGCCGTTCTCGCCGACGGCCGTACCGGCGCCATCGGGCAGCGCGGAGACGAACTCCCAGGCGTCCGCCGCCTGTAGCGCCTCCCGTACGGCTCCGTCATCCGACTCCGGCCGGGCCGTCCGGACGTTCTCCGCGATCGTCCCCGCGAAGAGATACTGCCGCTGCGGCACCCAGGCGATCTGCTGCCACCAGCTGTCCCGCGATACGCCCGCCAGGTCCGTGTCACCGAGGAGGACGCGGCCCGAGGCCGGTTCGGCGAAGCCCAGCACCGCGTTCAGCAGGGTCGTCTTGCCCGCACCGCTGGGGCCGACGAGAGCCACCGTCTCCCCCGGGGAGACGGTGAGGGAGGTCCGGGAAAGCGAGGGCTCGTGGCGGCCCGGATGGCGTACGGACAGGTCCTCCACCCGCAGCTCCACGCCCCGCGCGTCGGGCGCCGCCGCCGTACCGTCCGCGCGCGCCTCCGTCTCCAGGACCGCGAAGATCTCGTCCGCCGCGGCCAGCCCTTCGGCCGCCGCGTGGTACTGCGCCCCCACCTGCCGCAGCGGCAGATAGGCCTCCGGCGCGAGGACCAGCACCAGCAGCCCCGTATAGAGGTCCAGGTCACCGTGGACGAGCCGCATGCCGATGCCGACCGCGACCAGCGCCACCGACAGGGTCGACAGCAGCTCCAGCGCGAAGGAGGAGAGGAAGGCGATGCGCAGCGTCCGCAGCGTCGCCCGCCGGTAGTCGCCGGTGATCGAGCGGATCGACTCCGCCTGGGCCCGGGCCCGCCCGAAGACCTTGAGGGTGGGCAGCCCCGCCACGACGTCCAGGAAGTGCCCGGACAGCCGTGACAGCAGCCGCCATTGACGGTCCATCCGGGCCTGGGTGGCCCACCCGATCAGCACCATGAACAACGGAATGAGCGGCAGCGTCAGGGCGATGACCACCGCCGACACCCAGTCCGCCGTGACGATCCGGCAGAGCACCGCCACCGGCACCACCACCGCCAGCCCCAACTGCGGCAGACAGCGGGCGAAGTAGTCGTCCAGCGCGTCGATGCCCCGTGTGGCGAGCGCCGTCAGCTCGCCGGTGCGCTGCCCGCTGAGCCAGCCGGGGCCCAGCCGTACGGCGCGCTCCAGCAGCCGGAGCCGCAGCTCGGACTTGACCGATGCGCTCGCCCGGTGAGCGGCCAGCTCCGTCAGCCAGGAGACCAGGCCCCGCCCCAGCGACACGGCCGCGAGCAGCAGCAGGGGTGTACCCAGCCGGCCCACCGCCAGATCCTGCTGGAAGGCGCCCACCACGACCTCGGCGATGAGCATGGCCTGAGCGACGACCAGCGCCGCACCGGCGAGACCCAGCACCACGGCCGCCACGAGGAAGGCGCGGGTCGCACGGGCGTACCGGAGCAGTCGCGGGTCGACAGGTTTCACGTGAAACGTCCGTCCAGTCGGCGGTTCAGTGGGCGTCGGCGATGTGCTGCGTGCCGATCCGTTTGCGGAAGACCCAGTACGTCCATCCCTGGTACAGCATCACCACCGGCGCGGCGATGCCCGCGCACCAGGTCATGATCCTCAGCGTGTACGGGCTGGAGGAGGCGTTGGTGACCGTCAGGCTCCAGGACTCGTCCAGCGAGGACGGCATGACGTCGGGGAAGAGCGTCAGGAACAGCATCGCGACGGCCGCCACGATCGTCGCCCCGGAGAGCGCGAACGACCAGCCCTCCCGCCCGGCGATGTTGAACCCGATCGCTCCGAGGAGCGCCACGGCGGCCACGAGCATCGCGACCAGGCTGCTGCCGTCGCCGCTGTCGATCTGCGTCCAGACCAGGAACCCGGGCGCGAGAACCGCGGACACCGCTCCCAGCACAGTGGCGAGTCTGCGCGCCCGGACCCGGATGTCGCCGACGGTCTTGAGCGCCGTGAACACCGCCCCGTGGAAGGTGAACAGGGCCAGGGTCACCAGCCCGCCGAGGACCGCGTACGGATTGAGCAGGTCGAAGAGCGTCCCGACGTACTCCTTGTCGGCGTCGATCTTGACCCCGTGCACGATGTTGCCGAAGGCGACGCCCCACAGCACGGCGGGCAGCAGCGAGGTCCAGAAGATCGTCTGCTCCCAGTTGGCCTGCCAGCGCTCCTCGTCCCGCTTGTGCCGGTACTCGAAGGCGACTCCCCGCAGGATCAGACAGACCAGGATCAGCAGCAGCGGCAGATAGAAGCCGGAGAAGAGGGTCGCGTACCACTCGGGGAAGGCGGCGAAGGTGGCGCCGCCCGCGGTGATCAGCCATACCTCGTTGCCGTCCCAGACCGGCCCGATGGTGTTGATGAGGACCCGGCGCTCGCGCCTGTCGCGGGCGAGCAGCTTGGTGAGGATGCCGACCCCGAAGTCGAAGCCCTCGAGGAAGAAGTAGCCGGTCCAGAGGAAGGCGATGATGACGAACCAGACGTCGTGGAGTTGCATGCCCCGCTCCTCTCAGTTCTCGGTTCTCGGTACGTCTCAGTACGAGAAGGCCATGGGGCGGTCGGCGTCGTCGCCGCCGATCTTCGTGGGCGGGTTGAGGTCGGAGTCGGTCAGCTCGGGCGGCCCGGCCTTGACGTACTTCGCCAGGAGCCTGACCTCGATGACGGCGAGGACCGCGTACAGCGACGTGAAGACGATCATCGAGGTGAGGACCTCCCCCTGGGAGACGCCGGGGGACACGGCGTCGGTCGTCCGCAGCACGCCGTAGACGACCCAGGGCTGGCGGCCCATCTCGGTGAAGATCCAGCCCCAGGAGTTGGCGATCAGCGGGAAGGCGGTGGTGAGCAGGGCGATCCGCCAGTACCAGGAGCTGAGCCGGGGACCGAGCGCCCTGCCACGGGTGAGGGCGAGCCGGGGTGGCTCATCCTCGGCAGTACGCAGCCCGGGCGCGAGCCAGAACTTCTTGCGGGTGAGCCAGAGCCCGGCCAGACCGATCGCGAAGGACGTCATGCCGAAGCCGATCATCCAGCGGAAACCCCAGTACGTGACGGGGATGTTGGGCCGGTAGTCGCCGGGTCCGTACTTCTGCTGCTCGGACCTGTTGACGTCGTTGATGCCGGGGACCTCGGAGGAGAAATCGCCGTTGGCGAGGAAGGAGAGCGCCGTGGGGATCTCGATGGCGACCGTGTTGTGGCCCTTCTCGACATCGCCGTAGGCGAAGACGGAGAACGGCGCCGGCGCCTCGCTGTCCCACAGCGCTTCGGCCGCGGCCATCTTCATCGGCTGCTGCTTGAACATGACCTTGGCCAGCTGGTCGCCGCTGACAGCGGTGAGCACCCCGGCCACGACGAGGGTGATCAGGCCCACGCGGAGCGAGGTCCGCATCACCGGGACGTGCTTCCCGCGTGCCAGGTGGTACGCGGCGATACCGACCATGAAAGCGCCGCCGGTGAGGAAAGCCGCGGTGAGGGTGTGGAAGACAACGACCAAGGTGGTGTCCTGGCTGAGCACCCGCCAGAAGTCGGTGAGCTCGGCCCGCCCGGCGGCGGCGTTGATCCGGTAGCCGACCGGGTGCTGCATCCAGGAGTTGGCGGCCAGGATGAAGTACGCGGAGAGGATGGTGCCGATCGAGACCATCCACATACAGGCGCAGTGGATCCGCTGGGGAAGCTTGTCCCAGCCGAAGATCCACAGCCCGATGAAGGTGGACTCGAAGAAGAAGGCGATCAGCGCCTCGAAGGCGAGCGGGGCACCGAAGACGTCCCCGACGAAGCGCGAGTAGTCGGACCAGTTCATTCCGAACTGGAACTCCTGGACGATCCCCGTCACGACACCCATGGCGATGTTGATCAGGAAGAGCTTGCCCCAGAACTTCGTCGCTCTGAGGTACTTCTCCTTGCCCGTACGTACCCAGGCCGTCTCCAGGCCGGCGACCAGCGCGGCGAGGGAGATCGTCAGGGGCACGAAGAGGAAGTGATAGACGGTGGTGATGCCGAACTGCCATCGCGCCAGAGTCTCCGGCGCCAGAGCCAGATCCACGTCATCGCTCCTTACTTCGCCTTACTTCGCCGCGGTCACGTCCGCAGTCTGCAGTCCGAACCGGCCCATTCAGGGACGATTGAGCGGGCTTGTGAACGCGTTCACATTCACAAGCAATTATGGCGCACACACATTCGGGATCTTCAGGTGGGGGGGTCCCCTGCGCCCGCGCCCCCACCACCCTGCCGTCTCCACCCGCGCGGAGCTGATACCCCGCGCGCCCTACAGCTCCTTGCGGAAGGCTTCCGTAACCCGCAGCAGCAGGTCGTTCGCCTCGGTCTCCCCGATCGTGGCCCGCACGCCCTCCCCCGGGAACGGCCGTACGACCACACCCGCCTTCTCGCACGCCGCCGCGAAGTCGGCCGTACGCTTCCCCAGCCGCAGCCAGATGAAGTTCGCCTGCGAATCGGGAACCGTCCAGCCCTGCTTGACCAGGGTCTGGGCCACCCGCGTCCGCTCACAGACCAGCGAGCCCACCCGCCCCAGCAGCTCGTCCTCACTGCGCAGCGAGGCGACAGCCGCGTCCTGCGCCAGCTGACTCACCCCGAACGGCACCGCCGTCTTGCGCAGCGCGGCCGCCACCGGCTCGTGCGCCACCGCGAAGCCGACCCGGAGGCCCGCCAGGCCGTACGCCTTGGAGAAGGTGCGCAGCACGCACACGTTCGGGCGCTCCCGGTAGATCCCGATGCCGTCCGGGACCTCGGGGTCGCGGATGAACTCCTTGTACGCCTCGTCCAGGACCACCAGGACGTCGGTCGGCACCCGGTCGAGGAAGCGCTCCAGCTCGGCCCTGCGTACGGCCGTGCCGGTCGGGTTGTTGGGGTTGCAGACGAAGATCAGCCGGGTCCGGTCGGTGACCGCCTCCGCCATGGCGTCCAGGTCGTGCACATCACCGGCGGTCAGCGGCACCTGCACCGGCCGGGCGCCGCTGATCTGCGTGATGATCGGGTACGCCTCGAAGGACCGCCAGGCGTACATCACCTCGTCGCCGGGCCCCGCGGTCGACTGCACGAGTGACTGCGCGACGCCCACCGAGCCGGTGCCGGTCGCCAGGTGCTCCACCGGAACGCCGAAGCGATCCGACAGCTCGGCCATCAGCCCGGTGCACGCCATGTCCGGGTAGCGGTTGAAGGAGGCGGCCGCCGACACCGCGCTCTCCATCACGCCCGGCAGCGGCGGATACGGGTTCTCGTTGGAGGACAGCTTGTACGCCACCGGGCCGCCCGCGGCAGCCGGCCGGCCCGGCTTGTAGGTGGGAATGCCGTCCAGCGCATCACGCAGCCTCGGGGTCTTCTCAGTCACCGCGGGTCCTCCTCGACCGTCCGTCCAAGCAATACTCCACACCCTAAGAGGATTGGCCCCCCCGGCGTAGAGACCCCGGGGGGGAGCGCTCGCCGCCATGGCGCGCGCCGGTAGCTCACGCCGTGGCGCGCATCACCCGTGAAGGTGACTTGAGACGTCTCCGAGACATCGGTCCAACAGCGGGCGAAGCCATCCCAAAACCGGCCGCTCACCCCCATGGCACCGCAACTACCTGCACTTCCAAGGCGATTGACGGAAGTCGGTCATGCAGAAACGTACCCTCCGGGAGCGATTCGCAGCTTCCCGCGAACGGACCACGCGAGCCCTACTATCGGCTCGCCATGACAGCAGCAGGGAAGCACCAGGTGAGCCGGTCGTCCGGCCGCCGGCTGGCGCGGGCAGGTATCAGAGACGTGGCCGCCGCGGCCGGTGTCTCGATCACGACTGTCTCCGACGCACTCAACGGCAAGGGTCGGCTCCCCGACGCCACCCGTCGCCATGTCCGCGAGGTCGCCGAACGGTTGGGCTACCGCCCGTCCGCCGCCGCTCGCACGCTCCGTACCGGCAGATCCGGCCTCATCGGCCTGACCGTGACCACGTACGGGGATGAACCTTTCACCTTCACCGAGTTCGCGTATTTCGCCGAGATGGCCCGCGCCGCCACCTCAGCCGCGCTCGCGCGCGGCTACGCGCTGGTCATCCTCCCGGCCACCTCCCGCCACGACGTGTGGTCCAACGTGGCGCTCGACGGCACCGTCGTCATCGATCCGTCCGACCAGGACCCGGTGGTCAGCGAGCTCGTACGGCAGGGCCTCCCCGTCGTCTCCGACGGCCGCCCGGCCGGCTCTCTCCCGGTCACCGCCTGGGTCGACAACGACCACGAGGCAGCCGTCCTCGGCCTGCTCGACCACCTCGCCGACGCCGGCGCCCGCCGTATCGGCCTGCTCACCGGCACCACCACGGACACGTACACCCGGCTGTCCACCACCGCGTACCTCTCCTGGTGCGAGCGTGTCGGCCAGGACCCGGTGTACGAGGAGTACCCGGCCCACGACCCGCGCGCCGGGGCCGTCGCCGCCGACCGGCTGCTCGCCCGACCCGACCGACCCGACGCCGTCTACGGGCTGTTCGACCCCAATGGCACCGATCTGCTCGCGGCGGCGCGCCGTTACGGTCTGCGCGTACCCGACGATCTGCTGCTCATCTGCTGCAGCGAATCCACCGTCTACGCCGCCACCGATCCCCCCGTGACCACGCTCTCCCTCAAACCCCGCCGGATCGGTACCGCCGTCGTCCAACTCCTCATCGACGCCATCGAGGGCATGGACCACGAGCAGCCGGTCGAGCAGGTGATACCCACCGAGCTGATCGTCCGGAGCTCCTCACAACGCCGCCCACCGCGCACCACGGTGAGCGCTCCGCGGTCGGCCCCTCAGGGCTGACCGCGGGACTCCATGCACGGCCTCCACGCACGGCCTCCACGCACGGGAGGTCGTGCGGGAGGACGTGCGGCGACCACCCGCGGAACCGACGACCGGGCCGACCGCTGGGCCGACCCGCGGAGCCCAGCCGGCCTCCCGGTCTTCGAGCCAGGTCCCTCCACAGGGCGCTACCAGGAGAATTCAGGAGAAATCCCCGAAGATCGTCAGCGCCGCCGCGATTGACAGCCCCCTGGTGCGTCACAACCCGCGAGTGGCATTCCTATGATGGGCGCACGACACCGCGGACCGCCGCCGACCAGGCAGGTCCGACAGGTGCACGGCGGCGCGATGGTGGTGGAGGGGTCGATGACTCAGGGGGCCGGTCAGGGACCCGCAGTGCGGGCCGCGGCAGGAATGCCGCCCGCGGCCGGCTACGGCATGCCGCCCGCGCCTTTGGACGCGTCGACCCCGCCGGACCTCCCGCCGGAGTACACGCCGACCCAGCGCGACCTCCCGGTGATCCAGCGCGGCACCGTCACCGACCGGGCGACGGTCGCCGTCGCTCCGGCCACCTCGGACGAACCCGGGAGCGCCGCAGCCGCTGCCGAAGGCCTCGGCCCGCTCTACGTCGTCGGCGACGTCCACGGTTACCTCGACGACCTGCGCGAAGCCCTGCACGCCCAGGACCTGATCGACGATGAGGACCACTGGGCCGCCGGCAACAGCAGGCTCTGGTTCCTCGGCGACTTCACCGACCGCGGCCCCGACGGCATCGGCGTCATCGACCTCGTCATGCGGCTGTCCGCCGAGGCCGCCGCCGCCGGCGGCTACTGCAAGGCCCTGATGGGCAACCACGAGCTGCTGCTGCTCGGCGCCAAGCGGTTCGGCGACACCCCGGTGAACTCCGGGGCGGGCACCGCCTCCTTCCAGGCCGCCTGGCTGCTCAACGGCGGCCAGCGCACCGACATGGAGCGCCTGGAGGACCACCACCTCCAGTGGATGGCCCGGCTCGACGCCGTCGCCGAGGAGGACGGGCATCTGCTCGTGCACTCCGACACCACCGCCTACCTCGAGTACGGCGACTCCATCGAAGCCGTCAACGACACGGTCACGGAGATCCTCCAGCGCAGCGACGCCGACGAGTGCTGGGACGTCTTCCGCAAATTCACCAAGCGTTTCGCCTTCCGCGACGAGACCGGACCGCAAGCGGTGCACCGGCTGCTCTCGGCCTACGGCGGCCGGCGCATCGTGCACGGCCACAGCCCGATCCCGTACCTGCTCGGTGAGGTGGACGGCGAGGACGGCGAAGAGAGCCGCGCCCCTCTCGTGGACGGGCCGCACATCTACGCCGACGGACTCGCGGTCGCCATGGACGGCGGCATCACCATGGCCGGAAAGCTGCTGGTCGTTCAACTTCCGCTGCCCGGCTGACACATATCGGGGCAGATGAAACGCGGAGGCTGCGCCGACAGCTGGGGCATTTTCCGGAAACACCCTGTCACCTCGTGCCGAAAGCGCTCTACCATCGGCTTATCCGTAGCAGGCTCTCCTCCGTTTCCGCCCAACTGTCCGGTGAGAGCCGGCATGCCGGCCTACGGAGCATCGGGGGATGCACATGAACAGCGCTCCGCATCTGCTTCCTGAGGACCGCCCGGAATTCGAGCGGGTCCTCGGAGAGGCGCTGCGCACAGCCGACCAACGGCAGGATCTCGCCGCCATCGGCCGGCGGCTCAATGCCGAGCAGCTGCGCACCATGGCGCTCGCCGCCTCGGCCGCCATATCCTCCTGCGCCGCTGCCGAGTACCAGCAATACGTCGACCTCCGCGACGAGCTGCGCGATCCGGCGCCCGCGCCCGTGACCCGGCCGGAGCCGGCCGATGCCCCACAGCACGGAAGCAGCGCCGTGGGGCTCGCCACCGCCATGGGCGAGGCCGCCCAAGCCTCCTCCGGCGCGGGGCTCGTGGCGGTCTTCGCCGTCCTGGCCCCCGTGCTGGCCGGCACCGCCGCAGTGATATTCCTTCTGATCGGCTATGTGCTGGGGGCGGTCAGCGAGGACCAGGCGGTCGCCGCCCCGCTCATCAACGCGGGCTGGGTCTTCGCGGCCCTGACCGCCGCGGGCATCGTCATCGCCATGGCCGGGCTGCTGCTCACCGCCCTGCGCAACGGCTCCAGTTCCCTACGGGCCTCGGCGGAGGACGAACTCTCCATCGAGGTCGACCGCGCCAGGGAGGCCTGGCGGCATGCGCTGCTGGAGCGCGGCGTACTGCCCTTCCTCCGCGAGGCGCTGGCCGATCCCACGGCACCGGTGCCGGGCCAGGGCGCGTACGGCGGCGACCCGGGCCTGCACGGCCGTACGCCTCACCTGGGCTACTCCCGCCCGGGCTTCAGCAGCCCGGCCGCCGAATCCGGTTCCGAGGAGAGCACGCCGCGGCCGAGCTTCAAGAGCCCCGGCTACACGAGCCCGGACTACGGCGGCCCGGAACACCAGCCGGACTAGTCCCTGTCCGGCGCCTGGCTCGGGCGGGTCCGCCGGGCGGAGGACATCCGCCGCGGCCCCCGCTGGACCGATGGACGGCGCGAAGCGGTTACCGAAGCGTCTGTTCGCGGCTGGATTCGTATGGCAATCTCATATATTCCGTCGTCTCCTCACGACTGAAGAGAACAACGCTGTGCTGTCTCTGCCGCTCACGCTGGCCGCCCGCCTGCTGCCCGTCGCCGTGCTCGCCGTCGGGGGCTGGAACCTGACGACCGGATCCCAACCGGAGGCCGACTCCGCGCCCTCCGCTTCCCGGCGTCCGTCCGTGAAGGCAGCGACCGGACCGGCCTACGAGAGGCCGCCCTCCCCGTGCGAGGCCATCTCGGCGGAGACCGTCCAGAAGCTCGTGCCGGGCGCCAAGTCGGCCGGCAAGGAGCTTCAGGCCAGCGACCCCAAGCGCCGTACGGGCTGCTCCTGGAACGCCTTGAAGGGCTTCGACTACCGCTGGCTCGACGTGACGTTCGAGGTCTCACCCGCGCCGGCGGCCCGTGAGGCGTACGACGGACGGAAGCAGAGCTCATCCCTGCCGGGCCTGGGCGACGAAGCCTCGGAAGGCGCCGAACTCACCGAGGACGACGGACAGCAGACCCGCGCGGCGGTGGTGGTCGTACGCAAGGAGAACGCGGTGGTCACGCTGACCTACAACGGCAGCGATTTCGAGACCCGGAAGGCCCCGGACGCGGAGGCCATGCACGAGGGCGCGCTCGCGGCCGCCAAGGAGGCCGTCAACGCCCTGGACGCCAAGGGCTCCTGAACCTGCCCTGCCCCAAGGCTGAGTCGGTCAACGGCAGATGGACACGAGTGCCACTCGCGGCGCATTCCCTGGACTTCTGCTTCCTCCCGGCTTCCGGAGCGAGCTCCAGGTCGCCGACGTGTTCGCGGCAGATTTTCTGGAAGATCTTCATCGAGAGATCATCAGGCTGGATCGAGTAGTGGCCGACGCCCCTTGTCCGGCCGCCGTCCCGGCGCCTGCGTGGACACGGCCTGTCGGTTGCAGAGGGTGCCGACGCTCTCTTAGATGGAAGAAGAGGCGCAAGCTGCAGCCCTGTGCCCAGGCCGTGCGAAGAGGGAGATGGCGATCATGGATCTCGTACTGCGCCCGGGCACGGCGGCCGATGCCGGGGAATGCGGAAGGATCTGTTTCGAGGCCTTCGCCGGCATTGCTCGTGAGCACGGGTTTCCGCCCGACGTGCCCAGCCCGGAGGCGGGAGCCGCCCTCACCGAGATGGCCCTGAGGCATCCGGGCTTCTACAGTGTCGTCGCCGAGCTCGACGGGCGGATCGTCGGCAGCAACTTCCTTGACGAACGCTCGGCCGTGGTGGGCGTCGGTCCCGTCACCATCGACCCTTCCGTACAGAACCGGGGCGTGGGCCGCCGGCTCATGCGGGACGTCATGGACCGTGCCGCATGAGCGCCGGGTACCGAGCATCCGCCTGCTGCAGAGCAGCTACCACAGCAGGTCGTTCGCGCTGTACGCGGGACTCGGATTCGAGTTCCGCGAAACCCTCGCCTGTCTGCAGGGACCCCCGATCATGCGCACGATTGCGGGCTACGCCGTGCGGGAGGCGATGGACGCCGATCTTGTGTCCTGCAACGATCTGTGCCGGCGGGTCCACGGCGTCGATCGCGGCGGCGAGGTCGTCGACGCGCTCGAGCAGGGCACGGCTCGTGTGGTCGAACACGACGGACGGATCACCGGTTACGCCACGGATCTGGCGTTCTTCTCCCACGCCGTGGGTGAAACCACCGCGGACATCCGGGCCCTCATCGCGGCGGCCCCCGCCTTCGGCGGCCCCGGAATCCTCGTCCCTGCGAGCAACAGCCCACTGCTCCAGTGGTGTCTGCACAACAAGCTCAAGGTGCAACAGCTCATGAGCCTGATGACCATCGGCCTGTACAACGAGCCGGCCGGAGCGTACTTGCCCTCGATCCTCTACTAGGCTTCTCTGACGACGCAAAGCGCTGTCCCGACCAAGGAGTGAACACGTTGAACCCGGCCCGCGTGTGACAACGGCGAGCCGGGTCCATGACGTAGTGGTCAGTCCGCCAGCGGCAAGTAGACACGGTTGCCGCTCGCCGCGAACTCCTCGGACTTCTGCTTCATCCCGGCTTCCGGATCGAGCGCAAGGTCGCCGCCGTGTTCGCGGCGGATGTCCTGGGAGATCTTCATCGAGCAGAACTTGGGACCGCACATGGAACAGAAATGAGCGGTCTTCGCCGGCTCCGCCGGGAGCGTTTGGTCGTGGAATGAGCGGGCCGTGTCCGGGTCGAGCGCCAGGTTGAACTGGTCCTCCCAGCGGAACTCGAAACGGGCGTCGGAGAGCGCGTCGTCCCATTCCTGCGCGCCCGGGTGACCCTTGGCGAGATCCGCCGCATGCGCCGCGATCTTGTACGTGATGACGCCCGTCTTCACATCGTCGCGGTCCGGTAGGCCGAGGTGCTCCTTGGGCGTGACGTAGCAGAGCATCGCCGTCCCCCACCAGGCGATCATCGCGGCGCCGATGCCCGAGGTGATGTGGTCGTACGCGGGCGCGACGTCGGTGGTGAGCGGACCCAGCGTGTAGAACGGGGCCTCTTCGCAGATCTCCTGCTGGAGGTCGATGTTCTCCTTGATCTTGTGCATCGGGACGTGGCCCGGGCCCTCGATCATCGTCTGGACACCGCGGGACTTGGCGACGGTGTTGAGCTCGCCGAGCGTCCTCAGCTCCGCGAACTGCGCCTCGTCGTTGGCGTCCGCGATCGAGCCGGGGCGCAGCCCGTCGCCGAGGGAGAATGTGACGTCGTAGGTCGCCAGAATGTCGCAGAGCTCCTCGAAGTTCTCGTAGAGGAAGCTCTCCTTGTGGTGCGCCAGGCACCAGGCGGCCATGATCGAACCGCCGCGCGAGACGATCCCGGTCTTGCGGCGGGCCGTGAGGGGGACGTAGCGGAGCAGGACTCCGGCGTGCACCGTCATGTAGTCGACGCCCTGCTCGGCCTGTTCGATGACCGTGTCCCGGTAGATCTCCCAGGTCAGCTCCTCGGCCTTGCCGTCGACCTTCTCCAGCGCCTGGTAGAGGGGCACGGTGCCGATGGGGACAGGGGAGTTGCGCAGCACCCACTCGCGGGTGGTGTGGATGTTGCGGCCGGTGGAGAGGTCCATGACCGTGTCGGCGCCCCAGCGGGTCGCCCAGGTCATCTTCTCCACTTCCTCCTCGATGGAGGAAGTGACCGCGGAGTTGCCGATGTTGGCGTTGACCTTCACCAGGAACCGCTTGCCGATGATCATCGGCTCGATCTCCGGGTGGTTGACGTTCGCCGGCAGCACCGCGCGGCCCGCCGCGATCTCCTCGCGAACGACCTCGGGGGGGACGTTCTCGCGGAGGGCCACGTACTCCATCTCCGCGGTGATCTCGCCACGCCTGGCATAGGCCAGCTGGGTGACGGCGGCTCCGTTCCGGCCGCGCCGGGGCTGCCGCGGGCGGCCCGGGAAGACCGCGTCGAGGTTCTTCAGCCCGCCGCGCGGCGAGGTGTGCTTGATGCCGTCGTCCTCCGGCCGCAGGGGTCGTCCGGTGTACTCCTCGGTGTCGCCGCGGCCGATGATCCAGTTCTCGCGCAACGGCGCGAGGCCGCGGCGGACATCGGTGTCGATGGTGGTGTCGGTGTACGGGCCGGAGGTGTCGTACAGCGTGACGTCCTGCCCGTTGGTGAGGTGCACCTGCCGCACCGGGACCCGCAGGTCCGGACGCGACCCGGTCAGGTAGCCCTTGTGCCACCCGATCGTCTTCGCCTCGTTGGAGGCAGGCGTGTGTGCATCCTGAACGGTCATGAGACCTACTCCCTACGCCGGCATTACCCGGTAACAGGTTCGGCGGTCGACGCAGCTCGGAGGTCCGGGGGTTTCCCCGGGTCCATCCAGTAGCGCCCTCTCAGCCCGGTGCTCCGAGCTCCCGCGTGTGCAAAGTGCCCCCACGGTAACGGTTCGTTCCAGCGGGAGAAAAGAGGTGTCGCGGCACGGGCCTCCCGTACGGCTGCCCTGCCCTGTCCTTCCCGGCACGGCAGGGCCCGGGGCGACGGGGCCTCTGCCGGGCGGACGCTGACGGTGAGACCGCATGCACAACCAGGCCGACAACGGGAGAAGGGCGACAACTCCGGCAGGAAAAACGGCCATGCCAGGCCGCGGCCCCGGGTCGTTCTTGCGATGATCGGGCGGTGACCCCTACGCCCGATGCCCATGCGCACTCCCACAGCCACGGGCCCCCCGCGCCCGTGTCGAAGCACCTCCGCAAGGTCATCGCGGCGGTGCTGATCCCGTTCGCCGCGGCCGTCATCGCCGGTCTCGTCGTGCTCTGGCCGGGTGGCGTCCCCGAGCACAAGCCCAGCGGGGTCGGGTTCGACCGGCAGACCGAGTCGGGCCGGGTCGTGAAGGTCGAGAAGATCAGCTGTGCGGACGCCAACGTCCAGCAGCAGCAACCGCCGTCCGGCGGCGGCTCGTCCCGGTCGGCGCCCGGTGAGGGCTCGTCCGACGGCGGCGCGTGCGAGAAGGCGACCGTCGAGGTCACCTCGGGCAAGGACAAGGGCCGGACGTTCACCGAGATCGTCCAGCCCGACGCACCCCGGCAGCTGGACGACGGGGAGGACGTGATCGTCTCGTACGCCCCTGACGCCCCGCGCGAGTTGCAGTACTCGGTCAGCGACATCGACCGCGGTTTCCCGATGGCGCTGCTGGCGGGCATCTTCGCTCTCGCCGTGGTCGCCGTCGGCAGGCTGCGCGGTCTGTTCGCACTGATCGCGCTCGCCGTGAGCTTCGCCGTGCTGTCCTTCTTCATTCTCCCGGCGATCCTGCACGGCTCGAATCCGCTGGTGGTGGCGGTGGTCGGCAGCAGCGCCATCATGCTGATCGCGCTGTACATGTGCCACGGCCTCACCGCCCGAACGTCCGTCGCCGTGCTCGGTACGCTGATATCGCTGCTGCTGATCGGGGTGTTGGGCTCGCTGTTCATCGGCTGGGCGAAGCTGACCGGCAACACCTCGGACGAGACCGGTCTGATCCACGGGCTCTTCCCGGACATCGAGTTGAGCGGTCTGCTGCTGGCGGGCGTGCTCATCGGTTCGCTGGGTGTGCTGGACGATGTGACGATCACCCAGACGTCGGCGGTGTGGGAGCTGAAGCAGGCGGATCCGACGATGACGGCACGTCAGCTGTACCGGGCGGGCCTGCGGATCGGCCGGGACCACATCGCTTCGGTGGTCAATACGCTGGTGCTGGCGTACGCGGGCGCGGCGCTGCCGCTGATGCTGCTGTTCTCGGTCGCGCAGAGCAGTGTGGGGACGGTCGCGAACAGTGAGATCGTCGCGGAGGAGATCGTACGGACCCTGGTGGGAAGCATCGGGCTGGTCGCGTCGGTGCCGGTGACCACGGGCCTCGCCGCGCTGGTCGTCTCGGCCGACAGGCCTGCGCCCGGTGCGGACATGACGAAGGGCCCGGCGCCGGCGGGGCCGGGACGGACGGGCCACGGCCGCCGCCGCAAGCGCTGACGCTCAGGGGGAGCCGGGGACTACGGGCAGCCGGCTACGGACGAGCGGCTGCATCCCGGAAGCAGGCGTACGGACAGCGGCCGCTCAGCCCGCGTTCCGCTCCGTGGCGAGGATCCGGTCGAGCGCCGCGTCCAGACTTCCGTCGGAGTCCGCGTACCACTCCTCCTTGCCCAGGGGGACGACCCGGTCGGTGCGGTTGAGGAACGCCACCAGCGGTGCGGCGCCGGCGCGGAAGGCGGCGCACTCGGCCCCGACCTGGAGCCTGATGAAGACATCGGAGGGCGGCCGTTGCGAGATCGGGCGGATGTGCACATCGCCGTCGCCGCTCGGTGTGCTCAGCCCGTCGAGGAGCAACTCTCTTGCGAACGCCCAGGTCACGGGCGCGTCTCCGGGGAGGTGAAAGGTGAACCTGACGGCGTACGGGTCCGCCGCCTCGTACCGGAGCTCCACCGGAATTCGGAAGGAGAGCTCGTCGGACACAAGGAAGCTCATCAGCAGCTCTGCCTGGATGGTGTCACGCATGGTCGCCATCGTGCTTCACACCCCGAAAGATCACAAGGAGTGATTTTTCAGATACTGATAGTGAAAGAAAGGGAGTTGAGGAGTTCCCCCATCCTTCTGCGCAACTCCTCCGCCACCGGCCCCAGCCGTACCGCCTGTTGCACGGGGAGAGAGATGGCCATCGTGGCGGCTCCGGCACCGGCGGTGACGGGAAAGGCCGCGCACACGGTCCCGAGCGCGTACTCCTGCCGCTCGATGACCGGTTGCCGCGGCTGGACAGCGGCGAGCCGGTTCAGCATGGCCTCCCGGTCCCGCACCGTGTACGGGGTGATCGCCTGCACCGGATACCGGGAGAGGTGGTCCTGACGGGCCTCCTCGTCCAGCTGTGCCAGCAGACACTGGCCGATCGCATGCGCGTGCGCCGTCTGCCGGAAGTCCGCCCACTCCTCCACCGCCGGCAGCCCCGGGCTGTCCGCGACGGAGACGACATCGATCTCCCCCTCGCGATAGAGGGCGAAGTAGACCGGTACGCCGAGATGCCCGCTGAGGGCGTGGACCGATTCGGCGAGCGTGGCCCGCGCGCGCTGCCGGCCGCTGTTCGCCGCGAGCGTCGCCGCGGCCTCGCCGTACACGAACAGGCCCTTCTCCCGGCGCAGATAGCCCTCGTGGGTGAGGGTGCGCAGCAGGTGGTACGCGGTGGGGAGCGGCAGGCCCGCCTCCCGCGCGAGCTGCTTGGCCGGGGCTCCCCCGCTGTGGTTTCCGACCGCTTCGAGCAGCCGCAGCGCGCGCTGCACCGAGCCGATCAGCGTGGGAGGGGACACCGCACCCGCCGTAGCCATGACACCCCCAAGGCGTGCCCGACGGACTGCTCGTGCCCGCCCGCGGGGCTGGTCCCCGCAAGGGCGAGACTTTAACGGCCCTGCCGTCGGCCGACGGCGGTTCGCCCCCGGTGTCCCCCGCGTGGGCTAAGGGCCGGGGTGTCCTGGGCGGGTCACCAGTCGCCCCGGGAGGACGAGGAGGACGTGCTGAACTTCCGTACCACGTAGACCAGTCCGGCCACGAGCGCGGCGAACAACAGCACCTTGAAGAGCAGGCCGGCGAGGAAGCCGACCACGCTCATGATCAGACCGCCGAACACGACGAGCGCGAGGACCGGTACCGCGACCCACTTCACCCACCACGGCAGACCCGCGAAGATCTCCTTGACTGCCACTGTCGTCCCCTGCTTCCGATTCGATGTCCGCCGGTCCGTCCGACCGGCGACCGGCTCTTCCGGCTGTCTTCGATGCTAAGCGGGGCGAATGCCGACCGGAGCGCCCGCGGCCCTTGTCCTCCCCTGACCGTTCCCCTACGGGGCCGGGGCGGCCGGGTCAGCTCTCAGGGGGAGAGAAGACGACCAGGACGCGGAGGTCCTCGCTGATGTGGTGGAACTTGTGGACCGTCCCGGCCGGTACGTACACCACGCTGCCGCGCGCGACCTGTGTCGTCTCCGTCCCGACGGTGACCGACGCGCGGCCGCTCACGACGAAGTAGACCTCGTCCTGGCGGTGCGGCTGCTGGGGGTCGGCGGTGCCCGCGGCCAGCGCGTAGAGACCGACCGACATGTTCCTTTCGTGAAGGAACTGTAGATACGCACCCTCGTTGGCGGCCCGCTCCGCCTCGAGATCCTCCAGCCGGAATGCCTTCATCCGCCCCACCCCTTGTCTCACCGATCGTGTCTGCCACGATCACACCATGAAGACTTTCGCAGTCAAGACGATCGCCAACGCGGCAGCCCTGGCGGTTGCCGTCTGGCTGCTCAAGGACATAACGCTCACCGGTGGGAACACCGGGCGCACGGCGCTCACGCTCATACTCGTCGCGCTGCTCTTCGGTTTGGTGAACTTCGTCGTCAAACCGGTGGTCAAGCTGCTGTCGTTCCCGTTGTTCATCGTCACGCTCGGCCTGATCACTCTCGTGATCAACGCGCTGATGCTGCTGCTCACTTCCTGGCTGGCGGGCAAGGTCGATCTCGCCTTCCATGTCGAGGGCTTCTGGACGGCGGTGCTCGGCGGCCTGATCATCTCGATCGTCTCCTGGGCGCTGAACATGGTCATGCCCGACAAGGACTGATCGCCTGACGGATGATGGGGCGTATGAGCACTTCTGCCCGCCGCACCCGGTACCGGTACCGGGTGCGTTCCGTCGCCACCGGCGGCGTCCACCGCTCGCGGCCCACGGAGGAGGCGGCCCATGGCCGGTGACGGAACGCGCGTCGTACGGGCCGGGCTGCCGGAGCCCGAGGCTTATCAGCCGGGCATGCCGGGTCCGGTCTTCGCCGCCCACTACCACCTGCCGGGTGAGCCCGTCGGTCCGTACACCTACGGCCGCGACGAGAACCCGACCTGGACCGCCCTGGAACGGGCCATCGGCGAGCTGGAGGCCCCCGGCGCGGACGTCGGGACGATCGTCTTCCCGTCCGGTATGGGCGCGGTCTCCGCCGTGCTGCTGTCGCTGGTGCGGTCCGGGGACGCCGTGGTGCTGCCGGACGACGGCTACCAGGCGCTGCCGCTGGTGCGCGAGCGGCTGGAGGCGTACGGGGTCGAGGTGCGCACCGCGCCGACCGCGGGGGACGCTCAACTGGCGCGACTCGACGGCGCGAAGCTGCTGTGGATCGAGTCGCCGTCCAACCCCGGGCTGGATGTGTGCGACATCCGCCGGCTCACCGAGGCGGCGCACGCGGCGGGCGCGCTGGTCGCCGTCGACAACACCCTTGCCACGCCGCTCGGACAGCGGCCGCTGGAGCTCGGCGCGGATTTCTCGGTGGCCAGTGGCACCAAGGCGCTGACCGGGCACGGCGATGTGCTGCTCGGCTATGTCACCTGCCGCGACCCCGAGCCGGCGGCGGACGTACGGCGCTGGCGCAAGACGGCCGGGGCGATCCTCGGCCCGATGGAGGCCTGGCTCGCGCACCGCTCACTGGCCACCCTCCAGTTGCGGGTGGACCGGCAGGCGGCGAACGCCCTCACACTCGCCGAGGCGCTCGCGCAGCGGCCCGAGGTGACCGGTCTGCGCTATCCGGGACTGCCCGACGATCCTTCGCACGCGGTCGCCGCGCGGCAGATGCGCGGTGGCCGGTACGGCTGTGTGGTGTCCTTCACCCTGCCCGGCCGGGAGCGCGCAGAGCGATTTCTGGCCGCGCTGCGACTGGTGGACGAGGCGACCAGCTTCGGCGGCGTACGGTCCACGGCCGAGCGGCGCGGACGGTGGGGCGGGGACGCGGTACCGGAGGGCTTCATCCGGTTCTCGGTAGGGGTCGAGGACGCAGAAGACCTGGTGAGGGATGTGCTGAGGGCGCTGGATGAGTCGGGAGCGGCGACGGAGCGCCGTGAGGCGGGCGGCTCGAGCCTCCCCCCTCATGGCTCGAGCCGCCCCGGTTCAATGAGCAACGAACCGCGTAATCAAGGCTAGTTGACTCTGCGTCAGTGTCCAATCACCCTAGCGACACAGACCTATCGACAAATTTATAGTTGTCCGACAGGCGGCAGCCGGCGAGCGGAGGAGTGGGCATGGATCTGGCTCTGCTCCGTACGTTCGTCACCGTGCACCGGGCCGGCTCCTTCACTCGCGCCGCCGCCCTGCTCGGCCTCTCGCAGCCGGCCGTCACCAGCCAGATCCGCGCTCTTGAACGGCAGCTCGGCCGTCCCCTCTTCCTCCGCCGGGCGCGCGGCGTGACCCCGACGACCATCGGGGACGAGCTTGCCCACAAGGTCGCCCCGCACCTCGACGCCCTCGTGGAGATCACCGGGGCGGGCCCCGACGAGCGCTCCGCGGAACGCACCCTCCACATGGCGGGACCGCCCGAGTTCACCGCCCGCCGCGCGCTGCCTGCCCTCACCCCGCTCGTCGGCCAGGGGCTGGCACTGCGGGCCTCCTTCGGCAGTGCGGAGGAGACTCTCGACGGGCTCGCCGCCGGACACCACGATCTGGCCATCAGCACCGCCCGGCCGCGCGGCGGACTGCTCAGCTCGACACCGCTGTGCGACGAGGAGCATGTGCTGGTCGCCGCACCGCGGTGGGCGGCACGGATCGGTGCCGCGGGAGGGGTCCAGGCCCGGGGGTTACGCGCGCTGGAGCAGCTGCCGGTGGTGGAGGTGCACGAGAGCCTGCCGCTGGTCTCCCGCTACTGGGCGGCCGTGTTCGACGCCAAGCCGGCCGTGGCGGGCACGATCATCGCTCCGGACCTACGGGCGGCGCTCGCCTGTGCGGCGGCGGGGGCGGGGCTGGCGGTACTTCCCCGCTACCTGTGCGAGGACGCGCTGGACACCGGGGAGGTCGTCGCCCTGCTCGATCCGCCGGTGCCGCCGCTGCGCACGTACTTCCTGGCCGTGCGCGCCGGGACACTCGCGCTGCCGCATATCGCGCGGGCGCACGAGTGGCTGCTGCGGGCGGCGGTGGACTGGTGAGTTCCGGAACGTTTCGGAGGGCGCGCCACGGGCCAGATCTCCTGCATGACCGTTCGACCCGTGGTCAAGCGCACCGCCCGTGCCATCCTGCTCGACGGCGACGAGATGATTCTGATCAAGCGGACCAAGCCGGGCCGCCCGCCGTACTGGATCACACCGGGCGGCGGGGTCGAGCCGGAGGACGCCACGGTCGTCGACGCCCTGCACCGTGAGGTGGACGAGGAGCTGGGCGCGAAGGTCACCGATACCGTCCCGGTCTTCGTCGACACCGTCGAGCACATCAGCGACGGCGGTGTGACCGGAGTGAAGGTGCAGCACTTCTTCGTCTGCCGGCTGGAGTCGATGGACGTCACGCGGCGGCACGGCCCGGAGGTCGAGGAGCCCTGCGGGGAGTACGAGATCGTGCGCATCCCGTTCACCCGGGTGGGGATCGCCTCGGTGGAGGTCGTACCGCTCTCCCTGCGGCACTACCTGGACGGCAACATCGAGGGCATCCGCGCGATGCACGCACCCGATCTCGGCTGACACGACTGCGCCGGCCGACCCGACCGGTCCCGCGGACCGGGCCGGCCATCCGGATCCAGGGCAGGCAGGTTCCTGCCCGGAGTCAGCGGAACCAGCCGCGGAAGGCGTGATCGTCGGACACGGGGGCCCGCTGCCGCACCTCGGCCAGCACCCGCTCCGCCGCCTCGCGGAACGCGTCCTGCTCGGCGGGCACCCGGCGCTGGTACGGCAACCGGTCCGGTGCCTCGGCCGCCGAGCCGAAGAAGTCGCCGCCCTTGCGCTTCATGTCATCCGTGCCCCAGTCCCGGCCGCGCTGTTGGGCCGGGACCCTCTGCAGCCGGGGTATGTGCTTGGCGCAGTGGATGTACGCCTCCTCGACAGCGACCTCGACCCAGAGCTGGGCACGGCGGCCGGGCACCGCGTCGATCGGCAGTCCGGGGTGGGCGGCGCGCATCTCGGCGTCGGAGACGATCCGGGCCCGGCCGTTGACATGCAGGCCGATCCGGTCCCGGAGGAAATCGATCATGAGAATGCCGAGGTGCGGGTTCTCCTCGATGTTGCCGAGGCTGGCCAGCACGCCGTTGCCCCGGTACTCGGGGTAGGCGAGGGTCCTGTCGTCCAGAACCTGGAGGAAGCCGGGGGGACCGGCTCGGAAGGTGCTGTCGCAGTCGCCGTTGCGGTCGGCGGTGGCGAGGAAGAACATCTCCTGCCGGCCGACGAACTCGCGCATACGTTCGTTGAGCCGGTCGAGGACCTGGTCGTCGTAGAAGCGGTCGGCCCGGGACGTGGTTCCCATCCGGCGCTGGAGCGCGTGCTCGCCGTCGCTGCCGGGCCGGGCAGGGCGTGCCGCGGCTGTCCGTTCGTAGGCGGGCCCGGCCTGCTCCACGTCCACGTCTGCATCCACGTCCCTCAGTCTCCTGCCGCAACCAGTTCTTCGATGGAGTCGTGCCGTATCCGGTGGGACGGTATGCCGATGCCGACCAGGGTGTCGACACCGCTGCGGATCATGCCGGGCGGGCCGGAGAGATAGGCGTCGTAGGCGTTCCACGGACCGTACTGCCGTACGGCGTCGGGGAGGGGGCCGCTGAGGCCGGTCGTCGGGCCGTTGGAGACGACCGGGCGGACCGAGAGCCAGGAGTGCGACTGCTGCAGCCGCAGCATGGTGTCGATGTCGTAGAGGTCGTGGTCGTTGCGCGCGCCGTAGAAGACCTCGACCGCGCGCTTGCGGCCGTGCTCGGCGACATCCTCGACCAGCGCCTTGATCGGCGCTATGCCGGTGCCGCCGCCGAGGCAGAGGAGGCCGTTGTCGTTGCTGTGGTCCACGGTCATCGAGCCGCCGGGGGGACCGAGTCGGACGATGTCGCCGGGACGGGCGCGGTGGACGAGGGAACCCGAGACCCAGCCCGCCGGAACGGCCTTGACGTGGAAGGAGAGCAGGCCGTCGGAGCGGGGCGCGGAGGCGAAGGAGTAGTGCCGCCAGACGCGCGGCCACCAGGGCGTCTCGAGGGTCGTGTACTGCCCGGCCCTGAAGGGGTAGGGCTGGTCGGGGCGCACGGTGACGATGGCGATGTCGGGGGTGCGCAGATCGTGGGCGACGACCTCGGCGTCCCACCAGGCCGGTGCGTGCCGCTCGTTCTCGGCGGCGGCGTCGATCATGATCTGCGAGATCGCGGTGTACGCCCGCACCCAGGCGGCCTCGGTCTCGGCGCTCCAGCTGCCGGGCGCGTACCGGGAGAGTGCCAGGAGCAGGCACTCGCCGACGGCCGGGTAGTGCTCGGGGGCGGTGCCGTACTTCCGGTGGCCGCGGCCCAGGTGGGCGAGGTAATCGGTGAGGGTCTCGGAGTCGTCGACATGCTTGGCGGCCGTGAGCAGCGCCTTGAAGAGCCGGTCCCGCTGGGAGTCCATGGCGGCGGGGAAGAGGGCTCGCAGATAGGGGTGCTGGACGAAGAGCATCGCGTAGAAGTACGAGGTGACCTTGTCGGCGATGGGCTCGATCTCGGCCATGGTGCGGCGGATCAGGATCGCGTCGGGTGAGGCCTTGTCGCCGCCGGCGCGGGCTGAGGTGGTCGCGCTCGGGGCAGCGGACGCCCCGCCGGCGTCGGCGGGCGCGGCGCCGCCGGTACCCGACGGGGAGTGCCCGAACGCCGAAAAACCGGGACCGGACGCGGCCTGCTGGGCCGGCTCGGAGGACCCGGACGGCCCGGACGCTCCGGCACCCGGACGGCCCGCACCGGACGGCCCGGAGATGTCGCCGCCACCGTCAGGAGCCGCGGTGGACACCCCACCGGCCGGGGGCGCCTCGGGTCTGGTGCCGACGTGCCGGCTCGGGGCAGCCCCGTTGTCGCCACCGGGCGGGGCTGAGCCGGGGCGGTCGGCGGCATAGGTCGTGTGAGCGCCGTCGCCTCGGCGCTGGGCATCGAAGCCGGTGCCCGGCGCGGCGGGCTGGTCGGTCGCCGCGGGTTCGGGGCGGCGCGGGGCGTAGGGGGCGGGGGCGTCGGCTCCGGCAGGGGCGCCGTTGGCTCCGGGCTGGGGCTGCCCCGGTGCGCGGTCTCCGCTGGAGGGGGCCGCTCGCCCGCTTCCGGGCGCGGTGTCCCAGGCGTTCTCCGGACCGCTCGAGGCAGGGCGCTCAGGGGCCTGTTCGGGCCGTACGCCCTGGGGGTGGGCCTGTTCAGGGGCGGCGCGGCGGTGCTCGTGGGGGCCGCCGGTGGCGGGCGGTGCCTGATCGTGCCGGGGCCTGGCGCCGTATGGCGCGGCGCCCTGATCGGGCGGTGTGTCATGGCCGGCGACGGGTCCGCCCCGGTGAGGTCCGGGTGCAGGCTCCGGCGGCCTCCGGTCCGTGCCTCGGGTGCCGACCGGCCGTATCGGGCTCACCGGTCGGCTGGGTATCCGGTCCGTCTGGTCCTGGCCGTGGCCCTCCCGGCCGTGGCCTTGGTCCCGGCCGTGGCCTTGGTCCTGGCCGTGGCCTTGGTCCTGGCCCTGGTCCTGCTCCCCCTGACCCGTCCGATTCTTGCCCGGTGTCGGAGTGAACCAGCCCCAATCCCCACCGTTTCCGCCAGAGCCGCTGTTATCGGCCGACGTTGTGGTCGGAGCGTCCATGGTCTGCCTCGCCTCGAACGTCTTTCGGTCGGTCTTCGCACTTCCGACGCCGGAATGTGCCCGCAATGCATCGCTCTGGATCAGAATTCTTTACGACTCATATCAACCCCAGCAAGCCACACAAAGCGGTCAGAAACGTCCTGGTGTGACATTGGCCGCAGTTCCCTTCGCTGCAGCTTGCCACTCCCCGTGATCGCGTCGGACAAATAGCCGGAAGTCCGGGTAACCGCGACTGTGTTCCCACTAGACTGCCGTACCTTGCACGACTTCTCGTCAGCCGTACACGGCCGAACCGGAGTCGACCATACCGGGCCCGGATGAATCCACAAGTCCCGGTCCGGATCTCATCCGGAAGCCGGGCGTATCCCGTGATCTCCCACACATCCAGGTAATTCGCCGACCAACTCACGAGTACTGAATTAACGTCGGTTACGGATCAGTTCGTAAACCTCCCGAAGATCACTCCCGGTATAGGCATACGAGGCCAGCCCGCTCACATGGTGATCCGCGTTCACCGCCACCGACACCGGGAGCGCCCCGAACAGCTCCGCGTCCGACATGGAGTCGCCGTACGCCACACAGTCCGCCCGGCCGACCCCGAACTTCGCGCACAGCTCATCGGCGATCCGCACCTTCGCCGCGGCGGAGAGGATTCCCGCGGGGTCGATCGGCTCACGGAACGGCACCGCCGGGAAACGCGATCCATACGCCGCGTGTGCTCCCCAGCCGAGCAGCCGCTCCACGAAGAAGCCGGGCGACAGCGAGACCACCGCGCAGTAGTCACCGCCCGCCCTGATATCCGCCCACACCTCGCGAATGCCCGACAGCCACGGGGCGCCCTCGAATGCGGCAGCCACATGCGCCTCGGTGAGGTCCGCCCACAGTTCGCGCACCCTGGTCGCGAACTCCGGCGGTCCGATCTCCCGCGTCACGAAGGCTCGCTCGATCTCGGCGATCTCCTCTGCCAAGCCGAGCTGCCGGGAGATCTCGACCGGCGCGGCGGATCCGTACAACAGCGTGCCGTCGAGGTCGAACAAGTGCAGTTTCGCCATGGCGAGAGGGTAGGCGTACTCGCCGGCGCGTATCCACGGATACTCCCGCCGGCGGTCGCGCAGCGGCCACCGGGCGGCGACCGTGAGGACATGCAGCTGAACCGTCCCGCCCGCAGAGCCACCCTCGTCATGCACGTGTGCGTCTCCGTCGGCTGGCTCGGCCTGACCGCCGGGCTCCTTGTCCTCGGTGTCGCAGCCGCCGGCACGGCCTCGGCGGCGACCGCCGAGGCCGCCTACCGCTCCATGAAGATCTTCGGCGACTGGCTCATCGTCCCGGTCAGCCTGCTCTCGCTGCTCAGCGGTCTGGTGCTGTCGCTGGGCACGCACTGGGGCCTGGCACGGCACCGCTGGGTGTACGCCAAGTTCTGGATCACCCTCGGGGCAACTGCCGCCTCGATCCTTGCCCTGCGCTCGCACATCGACGACGCGGCGGCGGCCGTCGCGGCCGGGGAGCCGGCCGGGACCGCCGCCACCGATCTGGTCATGGCGCCGTCGATCGCCACGGCCCTGTACCTCTTCGTCACCGCGATCTCGGTCCTCAAGCCCTGGGGTCTCACCCGCCGGGGGCGTCGCGCACGCGACACCACACGTTCCGCTGCCGTTGGCGAATCCGGTCGACGGAGGAAGGCCGCGTCGGAGAGCCTGGCTCCATGACGCTGCTGAGGACCGTACCGATCCGCCGTCTGTCCCGCGCCGACCTCACCCGCTGTCTCGACCTCTCCGCCGATCGCGGCCGGCCGGCGGACGACCGCTCCTGGCAGCTGCTGCTCACCGCGGGCGCCGGCCATGGCATCGACGATCCGGACGGCGACGGCCTGATCGGCAGTTACGTCCTCACCCGCTACGGCCCGGAGCTCGCCTGTATGAGCAGGCTGCTGGTCGCCGAACGGCACGCCCGGCGCGGGCTGGGCCGCCGGCTGATGGCGCACGCGCTGGAGGAGGCCGGTGGCACGCCCGTCCTCGGTTACGCCACCGATCTCGCCCGCCCGCTGTACGAGCACCACGGCTTCACCGCGGTCACGCGCTCGACGACGTACGCGGGCCGCTTCCGGCCGGAGTCCGGCGCATCCGGCCCATCCGAGGAGTCCGACGCGACGCGCCCCGCAGCCGCGGCCGACCTCCCGGCCGTCCTCCGGCTCGACGCCGAGGTCTTCGGCTCGGACCGGATGCAGCTGCTCACCCGGCTCCCCGCGTTCGCCGACCGGTTCCGCGTCGCCGAGGACCGGCGCGGACTCACCGGCTTCGCCGCGGCCTGGCGCAGTGCCGACGACACCGTGATCGGCCCCGTCGTCGCCGGGAACACCACGACCGCCCGTCGGCTGATCGCCGACCTCGCAGGGCCGACGGAAGGCGCGGTGCGGCTGGATGTGGACGACCGCCATACGGAGCTCGCGGCCTGGCTGGCGGACCGCGGGGTCGCCCCGGTCACGGCCAGCACGGTGATGGTGCATGGCGCGGCCGGCCTTCCCGGCGACCACGGCCGCCGCTTCGCGCCGCTGATGGTGGCGCTGGGCTGACGGTCCGCGGCTTCCGGTCTCGGCATCGGCAGCGCACCCGCGCGTAGCCTGCGGACCATGAGCGATCTTGAGATCCGTAGGGCCGTCCGGGCCGACATACCCGCCGTCGTCGCCATGCTGGCCGACGATCCGCTCGGCGCGCAGCGCGAGTCGCCCGAGGACCTGATCCCGTACGAGCGTGCCCTGGACCGGCTGGCCGCCGACCCGAACCAGCATCTGATGGTGGCGGTCCGGGACGGCCGCACGGTCGGCACTCTCCAGCTCACCGTCATCCCCGGCCTGTCCCGCCGCGGCTCCACCCGCTCCGTCATCGAGGGCGTGCGCGTCCACGCCGACGTGCGGGGCAGCGGCCTCGGCACCCGGTTGATCGAGTGGGCGATCGAGGAATCGCGGCGCCAGGGCTGCCAGTTGGTGCAGCTCACCTCCGACTCGGCCCGTACCGGGGCCCACCGCTTCTACGAGCGCCTGGGCTTCACCGGCTCCCACATCGGCTTCAAACTTCAGCTCTGACCGGCAGGCCGCCCTACCGTGAGTGCGGCGCCCGCGGACGGGGCCGGGCGGGGTTGACTGCCGGGTCACGGCACGGATCAGGGCGGCGGGCGATGAGCGGCAGCCGCAGGCGGCGGATCGGGGGCAAGGAGTACCGCGCCCGGCTCGCGGTCCGGCACCGCCTCGCGCCCGCCCACCGTCGGCCGTTTCCTCGGCGGTGGCGGCACGCGGTCATCGGTCGGCACGCCATCGACCCCGCGGCTGTCTCCGCTCCGCCGGCGGCCGGCCGGCCGACCCCTCGGTGGCGGAGGTGGAGCGTCGAACTCTGCGGCTCGGCGCCACCTCATCGGCTGAGGCTGCGCCGAGCCGTACCAGCCCCGGCCGTATCAACCGGCGTCCGCGAAGACCCGCTTGCCCGGCACCGACCACGCCCGCGATGCGGGCAGCTGACGCGGCGAGCACGTCGACAGCGCTCCCGGCACCGCCGCTGCCCGCCCCGTCCGGTCGGGCAGCGCCCATGGCCATCGGCATGCCCGCCGGACCATCGGTGGCCCCCAAGCCGTCGTGCAGGACCGAACAGGAGCCCCGGTGCGCCGCGACGAACCGTACGAGCGCCTCCGGCACCTCGTACCGTTCCACGGCTGACGGTCTCAACGCTGATGGCGTCCGTACTCCGGTCCGCGCTCCGCGACCCCCGCGCTCGCGGCCGCCGGGCCCGGCCACCCCACTACTTCGCCCGCCAGCCCTCCGGGTCGACACCGCCCGGCACCGGAGCCTCGGCGTCGTACGGTTTCCGGGTGAACACGAACGAGCCCAGGTCGAGATGGCTCACCGACCCGTCCCGGAGCCGCACGACGCGCAGCGTTTCGCCCGCGTAGTAGCCGTCCAGCCCGGTCCAGGTACCGTCCTGCTCGGCCCGGAAGCGGGATGCCCGGCCGCCGCCCGCCAGGGGAGTCAGCGCAAGTCCCCGGTCGGCGGCGAGGCGCAGCGCGAACGGCGCCGGACCCCAGTACCAGGGACCGGTCAGCTCCAGCAGCTCCGGATCGGCCACCGGGAGCGGCTTCCACGGCGCGGGGACGCGGGGCTCGCGGTCGGCCACGATCCGTACGAGGTCGGCGGCGAGCGTCCCGACCGCGAGGCCCGAGGTGGTGTTGGCCAGGGCGACCGCCGCCGCCCCGTCCTCGACACTCACCCACAGCGCCGCAAGGAAGCCGGGCAGGGAGCCGGTGTGGCCGACCAGCGTCCGGCCGTCGCGCCGCACCAGCTGGATCCCGAGGCCGTAACCGTCCTCCCAGCTGTCGCTACCGGGCACGGCCGCGGGGGTACGCATCTCCGCGACGGATTCCGGCCCCAGTACCCGCTCGTCGCCCTCGGCGAGGAAACCGGCCCAGCGGCCGAGGTCCTCGGCCGTGGACCACAGCTGCCCGGCGGGTGCCATCAGTCCCAGGTCCTCGGCGGGCTCCGGCAGCGTGACGTCCGCCCACGGGTGCACCGCCCATCCGTCGGCGTGCGGAGCCCGGGGCCGGGCGGACGTACGCGTCATGCCCAGCGGCTCCAGCACCTCGTGCTGCAGCACCTCGTCCCACCGCGCGCCGCGCAGCTCCTCGACGAGCGAACCGAGCAGCGTGTAGCCGGGGTTGGAGTAATGGTGGAGCCGGCCGGGGGGATGGCGGAGCGGCTCCTCGCCCAGCACGTCGGACAGCTCGGGGCGCAGCGTGCCCGGAGTCCGCTCCCACCAGGGGCCGGGCGCCTCGGCCGCGAGACCCGAGGTGTGGGCGAGCAGCTGAGCCACCGTCACCTCCCCCGCTCCGGTCCCGGGAAGGTGCTTGTCCAGCGGGTCGGCCAGAGCCAGCAGTCCCTCGTCCCGCAACCGGAGTACGAGGACGGCGGTGAAGGTCTTGGTGATCGAGCCGATGCGGTACTGGGTGGCGGCGTCCGGCTCGCGGCCGTCCACCGAACCGCGGGCACCCGCCCACACGGTCCGGCCCTCCCGCACCACCGCCCCCACCAGGGACGGGGCCCGGCCCTCGGCCTGCGCGGCGGCGATCCGGTGGAACAGGGCCCGGCGAGTGTCGGGCAGCAACTCTGCGAACGGCGCGCTCATGGAGATCACTTCTACCCGGCCGACGAACGCGGCGCACCTGTTTCACCGTTCCCCGGCAACGCGTCCCGCCGGCGGAGGGGCACAGCTGCTCGCCCGCGGCACAGAACGAACGACTGCCCCGCCGGCGCCGGCGTTGACGTCGGGGTCAAGGTCTACCGTCAGGCGCATGCGGACGGGGGTGCGGATCGGCGAGCCGGCCGAGCGGGCGGGCACGACGCCCCCGCACGCTCAGGTACCCGGCGGCCCGCTTCGGAACGCCCGGCCCCCGTCCTCCGACGGGTCAGGTCTGCGCCATGTCCACGAAGCGGGAGTAGTGGCCCTGGAAGGCCACGGTGATCGTGGCGGTGGGGCCGTTACGGTGCTTCGCCACGATCAGGTCCGCCTCACCCGCCCGCGGTGACTCCTTCTCGTACGCATCCTCGCGGTGCAGCAGGATCACCATGTCGGCGTCCTGCTCGATCGAACCCGACTCACGCAGATCCGACACCATCGGCTTCTTGTCCGTGCGTTGCTCCGGGCCACGGTTCAACTGCGACAGCGCGATGACCGGGACTTCGAGCTCCTTGGCGAGCAGCTTGAGATTACGGGACATGTCGGAGACCTCCTGCTGCCGGCTCTCGGGCCTGCGGGAGCCGCCCGACTGCATCAGCTGGAGGTAGTCGATGATCACCAGCTTCAGGTCGTTGCGCTGCTTCAGACGGCGGCACTTGGCGCGGATCTCCATCATCGACAGGTTCGGTGAGTCGTCGATGTAGAGGGGCGCCGCCGACACATCGGGCATCCGGCGGGCGAGCCGCGTCCAGTCCTCGTCGGTCATGCTGCCCGACCGCATATGGTGCAGCGCCACCCGTGCCTCGGCGGACAGCAGCCGCATCGCGATCTCGTTCCGCCCCATCTCGAGCGAGAAGATCACGCTCGGCAGATTGCTCTTGAGGGAGCAGGACCGGGCGAAGTCCAGCGCCAGGGTCGACTTGCCCATCGCGGGGCGGGCGGCGATGACGATCATCTGGCCGGGATGCAGCCCGTTCGTCAGCGAGTCCAGGTCCGTGAATCCGGTCGGCACCCCGGACATCTGGCCGCTGCGCGAGCCGATCGCCTCGATCTCGTCGAGCGCGCCTTCCATGATGTCGCCGAGCGGCAGGTAGTCCTCGCTGGTCCGCTGCTCGGTGACCGCATAGATCTCCGCCTGGGCGTTGTTGACGATGTCGTCGACGTCGCCGTCGGCCGCGTATCCCATCTGCGTGATACGGGTGCCCGCCTCGACGAGCCGGCGGAGCACGGCACGCTCATGGACGATTTCCGCGTAGTACTCGGCGTTGGCCGCCGTGGGCACCGACTGGACCAGGGTGTGGAGATACGACGCGCCGCCGACGCGCGTGATCTCGCCGCGCTTGGTCAGCTCGGCGGCGACCGTGATGGGGTCGGCGGGCTCTCCCTTGGCGTACAGGTCGAGGATCGCCTGGTAGACCGTCTCGTGGGCGGGGCGGTAGAAGTCGTTGCCCTTGAGTACCTCCACCACGTCGGCGATGGCGTCCTTGGAGAGCAGCATGCCGCCGAGCACCGACTGCTCGGCGTCGAGGTCCTGCGGCGGTACCCGCTCGAAGCCGGAAGCGGAGCCGGAACCCGGCCCGGAACCGGAACCGGAACCGGGGCCACCCGACCAGTCGTCCGGACCGCGGTCGTGCCGGTCGCCGAATCGCTGCCCTCGGTCGTCGCCGCGGCGGGTCCGGGCGGCCGGCAGGCGGTCACTCGGACCCATGTCCGCCGCCCACGGGTCTTCCGTCTCCTGCTGGCTCACCCCGACACCTCCTCCCGTCCCGCGGCGCGGGGCCCTCCCGGGCCCTGCGCACACCCGGCTCCCCGTGCGTCTCTTTCTTACGGCACGGCTAAGACAATTAGGACGCCCGACTCCGGTTACGACGCTTCGAGTTCACATGGTTTCGAGGCCGGGACGGACCGCGGGCGCCGCACCACGGTATGGCCGGCGGCACCGTCAGCCAAGATGGTTATCCACAGGCCGTGTGGACGAGTGGACCCAACCTGTGGAGAACCTCACCGAACCTGTGCACGGAGCGGGGGACGGCGCTGTGGACAAACACACAGGCGCCCCGACCCATCCGCTCCGACCTGCACTTTCTCCATCCACGGGCTGTGCAGAAGAAAAACTTTCCCCAGCGGATCAAGATCGCGACAAACGGCACACAGAAGAACGCCCCTCGGGTCACCGAGTAAGGACCGGCAGCTACTTGTGTCTCTTACCTGTGGAAGATTACATTGGAGCCCATGACTCAGGCCCCCGCGACCGGGAAACGCAGCGTCCGCCACCACGATCGCGAGATCATCGCGCTTGCCCTTCCCGCCTTCGGCGCACTCGTCGCGGAGCCCCTCTTCGTCATGGTCGACAGCGCTGTCGTCGGCCATCTCGGCACCCCCCAACTGGCCGGGCTCGGTATCGCCGCCGCGCTCCTGCTGACTGCCGTCAATGTCTTCGTCTTTCTCGCCTACGCCACCACCGCGGCCGTGGCCCGCAGGGTCGGCGCGGGCGACCTCCCGGCCGCGATCCGCCAAGGCATGGACGGCATCTGGCTCGCTCTGCTCCTCGGCATAGCCGTTGTTGCCGCGGCCCTCCCCACCGCGTCCACCATCGTCGGCCTCTTCGGAGCCTCCGGTGACGCGGCAGCGTATGCCGTTACCTATCTGCGCATCAGCGCACTCGGCATCCCGGCCATGCTCGTCGTGCTGGCCGCGACCGGAGTCCTGCGCGGCCTCCAGAACACCCGCACTCCGCTGTATGTCGCCGTCGGAGGATTCGCCGCCAACGCGGCACTCAACGCAGGCCTCGTCTACGGAGCCGGACTCGGCATCGCCGGCTCCGCCTGGGGCACGGTCATCGCCCAGTGCGGCATGGCCGCGGTCTACCTCGCCGTCGTGGTGCGGGGCGCGAGGAAGCACGCGGCCTCGCTGCGCCCCGACGCCGCCGGTATACGGGCCTGCGCCCGGGCCGGAGCACCACTTCTGGTCCGGACCCTCTCACTGCGGGCCGTCCTGATGATCGCCACGGTGGTCGCGGCCCGGCTCGGTGACGCCGATGTCGCCGCCCACCAGGTCGTCCTCACCCTCTGGTCGCTGCTGGCCTTCGCACTGGACGCCATCGCCATTGCCGGGCAGGCCATCATCGGGCGGTATCTCGGCGCCGGGGACGAGGCGGGGGCGCGAGCCGGTTGCCGCCGCATGGTGCAGTGGGGCATCGCGGCGGGCGTCGTCCTGGGCCTGCTCGTCGTACTCGCCCGGCCGCTGATTCTGCCGATGTTCTCCAGTGACCCCGCCGTGCACGAACTGCTGCTGCCGGTCCTGCTCGTGGTCGCGGTGGCCCAGCCGGTCTCGGGGGTGGTCTTCGTACTCGACGGAGTGCTGATGGGTGCGGGCGACGGCCCGTATCTGGCCTGGGCGATGATCGTGACGCTGGCGGTGTTCGCACCGGTGGCGCTCGCCGTGCCGAGCCTGGGTGGCGGACTCACTGCGCTGTGGTGGGTGATGGGCCTGATGATGTCGGTCCGTCTGCTCGGGCTCGCGCTCCGTGCCCGCTCGGGTCGCTGGATCGTCACCGGCGCCACCCGCTGACCATCACTGTCCCGTTTCCCCACCTGGGTGCACTGCCGTCAGTGCCCGGTCCGTGGACCGGCGTCCGGGAAGGACGAAGGGCCGCACCCCGAGGGGTGCGGCCCTTCGTCACGCCATGCCAGTACTGCGAATCAACCGGCGACAACCTCGACGCCGACCTTGGCGGCGACGTCGGCGTGCAGACGCACGGACACCTGGTGCGAACCAAGGGTCTTGATCGGCGAGCCGAGCTCGATGCGACGCTTGTCCACGTCCGGACCACCGGCATCCTTGATCGCCGAGGCGATGTCGGCCGGGGTGACGGAGCCGAAGAGACGGCCGGCTTCACCCGAGCGGGTGGCCAGACGAACCTTCACGCCCTCGAGCTGGGCCTTGACCTCATTGGCCTGCTCGATCGTAGCGATCTCGCGGATCTTGCGACCACGGCGGATCTGTGCGACGTCCTTCTCGCCACCCTTGGTCCAGCGGATCGCGAAACCGCGCGGGACCAGGTAGTTGCGAGCGTAGCCGTCCTTGACGTCCACGACGTCGCCCGCGGCGCCGAGGCCGGAGACCTCGTGGGTGAGGATGATCTTCATGATTCGGTCACCCTTCCCTTATCGCGCAGTCGAGGTGTAGGGCAGCAGCGCCATCTCACGGCTGTTCTTCACGGCCGTGGCGACATCGCGCTGGTGCTGAGTGCAGTTGCCGGTGACCCGGCGGGCACGGATCTTGCCGCGGTCGGAAATGAACTTCCGCAGCAGGTTCGTGTCCTTGTAGTCGACGTAGGAGATCTTCTCCTTGCAGAACACGCAAACCTTCTTCTTAGGCTTGCGAGCAGGCGGCTTCGCCATTGTCTCTCTCCAGTGTGATCAAGAAGTTTGTGCAGGTCGCCCAGACCGGACCGCGGATGCGGTCTAGAAGGGCGGCTCGTCCGAGTAGCCGCCGCCGGAACCGGAGCCGGAGCCGGAGCCGCCGCCCCAGCCACCGCCGCCACCGCTCTGCTGGCCGCCGGCCGGCGCGCTGGTGGCCCACGGGTCGTCGGCGGGAGCACCGCCGCCGCCCTGCTGGCCACCGCCGGGGCCGCCGCCCCAGCCGCCGCCACCTTGGCCGCCACCGCCCCCACCGCCGTAACCACCCTGGCCGCCGCGACCGGTGGTCTTGGTGACCTTGGCCGTGGCATTGCGCAGGCTGGCGCCGACTTCGTCGACATCCAGCTCGTAGACCGTGCGCTTGACGCCCTCGCGGTCCTCGTAGGACCGCTGCTTCAGCCGGCCCTGCACGACGACGCGCATGCCGCGCTGGAGCGACTCGGCGACGTTCTCCGCCGCCTGACGCCATACCGAGCACGTGAGGAAGAGACTTTCGCCGTCCTTCCACTCGTTGGTCTGGCGGTCGAAGGTGCGGGGAGTGGACGCGACGCGGAACTTCGCGACCGCCGCACCGGACGGGGTGAAGCGCAGCTCGGGGTCGTCGACGAGATTGCCGACGACCGTGATGACGGTCTCGCCTGCCATGGGTGAACCTCTCGGCGGGTGTGCTGCTGGCTGCTTGCTACTCGAACCCGGTTACCGCTGAAACGCCCAGTCCTGTCGGACTGAGGTCAGTGGGTCTCGGGACGGAGGACCTTGGTCCGGAGGACCGACTCGTTCAGGTTCATCTGACGGTCGAGCTCCTTGACGACCGCAGGCTCGGCCTGCAGATCGATGACCGAGTAGATGCCCTCGGGCTTCTTGTTGATCTCGTACGAGAGACGACGACGGCCCCAGGTGTCGACCTTCTCGACCTTCCCATTGCCCTCACGGACAACGGAAAGGAAGTTCTCGATCAGCGGGGAGACAGCTCGCTCCTCGAGATCGGGGTCGAGGATGACCATCACCTCGTAGTGACGCATGTAGAACCCACCTCCTCTGGACTCAGCGGCCACGGCATTTCCGTGGCAGGAGGGTCGTGATGCGTAGCAACGGTATCGGCTGCCACTGACAGCGCGGTTGGCCCCGCATGAAGCGGTGCCGCCGCCGGTCTGGACAGACACCGGTGCAGACCGTACAGAGTACCTGTAGGGAGGCTTCCGGTTGAAATCCGGCCCTGGATGGCCGCAATCTGTACACATCGGGTGTGTGCGGCGCTACAGTGCGCCGCCCGTCGCCAGGAGGTACCCCATGGCGCAACCAGTCCGACCACATCACGGCCCCCGCTCGGCCCTCAGCTCTGTCCTCAACAGCGACGGCAAGGCGCACCCCGTCGAGAACAGCTTTGTCGCGGCGACTCTGGTGCTCGGCGCGGTCGCGTTCATCACAGCGCAGTTCGACCATCTCCACCTGATCAGCTCCTGGACCGGACTGGTGGGCGTCCTCTCCGGCGCATGGGGCCAGATGATCTCGTCGACCACCGGCGAGCGGTTCCTCCTGATCATCGGCCTCGGAGCAGCCGCAGTCGGCTTCTACCTGGGTATGGCGCACGGCGGGCTCTTCGGCAGCTTGCTCGGCTAGCGTGGCGAGACGGGGACTCCGGGTGAGGAGACCGTGCCCGGGAGGGGACCTGGCTTGGCGCAGTAGGCTTCCCGGCGAGAGCCGGAGCCCCGACCCTGGGGACAAGCCTGCCGAGGAGCGCCCCGCATGAGCCTGACCCTGAGGACCATCAGCCGCGAGCAGCATCTGGCGTATATCCAGAACCTGCCCTCGGCGAGCCACATGCAGGTTCCGGCATGGGCCGACGTCAAGGCGGAGTGGCGCTCCGAAAACCTCGGCTGGTTCGACAAGGACGACAAACTTGTCGGCGTAGGCCTGGTCCTCTACCGCCAGCTGCCCAAGGTCAAGCGGTACTTGGCGTATCTGCCGGAGGGGCCGGTGATCAACTGGACCTCGCCGAACCTCGAGGACTGGCTGCAGCCGATGCTCGCCCACCTCAAGCAGCAGGGCGCGTTCTCCGTGAAGATGGGCCCGCCCGTCGTCATCCGGCGGTGGGACGCCGCAGCGATCAAATCGGGCATTCAGGACCCGGACGTGAAGCGGCTGCGTGATGTCGAGGCGACCCACGTCGAGTCGCGTGCCTTCGAGGTCGCGGACCGGCTGCGCCGCATGGGCTGGCAGCAGGGCGAGGACGGCGGCGCCGGTTTCGGTGACGTCCAGCCGCGCTATGTCTTCCAGGTCCCGCTGGAGAACCGCTCCCTGGAGGACGTCCACAAGGCTTTCAACCAGCTGTGGCGCCGCAACATCAAGAAGGCCGAGAAGGCAGGCGTCGAGGTCGTCCAGGGCAGTTACGACGACCTCGCCGAGTGGCAGCGGCTGTACGAAATCACTGCCGAGCGCGACCACTTCCGCCCGCGGCCGCTCGGCTACTTCCAGCGTATGTGGACAGCCCTCAACTCCGAGGACCCCAACCGGATGCGGCTCTACTTCGCCACGCACGAGGGAGAGGCCGTCGCCGCCGCCACCATGCTCATCGTGGGCGGCCACGTCTGGTACTCCTACGGCGCCTCCGCCAACCACAAGCGCGAGGTCCGGCCCTCGAACGCGATGCAGTGGCGCATGCTGCGCGATGCCTACGCGCTCGGCGCCGGCGTCTACGACCTGCGCGGCATCAGTGACTCGCTCGACGAGAACGACCACCTCTTCGGACTGATCCAGTTCAAGGTCGGCACCGGTGGGCAGGCTGCCGAATACCTCGGCGAGTGGGACTTCCCGCTCAACAAGCTGCTGCACAAGGCTCTCGACTTCTACATGTCGCGCCGCTGACCCCCCGGGTGCCGGCACCCACTCCGGCCCCGGCTTCGACGACGAAACCGTCACCCACGTTGTTTGCTTCATACCTCCTATACACCGCAGATACGAGAGAGGTTCCGGACCGGCCATGGCGCTCACCCTCTACGTCGACACCGCGCGCTGGCGGGCGCACCAGCAGTCGGTTATCCAGCAGTTCCCCGGGATAGTCCCGGTCTGCAAGGGCAACGGTTACGGCTTCGGCCACGAGCGTCTGGCCGAGGAGGTCAGCAGGTTCCGGTCCGACATCATCGCGGTCGGCACGACGTACGAAGCCGCTCGGATGAAGGACTTCTTCGGCGGCGACCTGCTGGTCCTCACCCCCTTCCGGCGCGGCGAGGAACCGGTGCCGCTACCGGACCGGGTGATCCGCTCGGTGTCGTCCGTCGAGGGCGTGCACGGCCTCGTCGGCGCACGGGTCGTCATCGAGGTCATGAGCAGCATGAAGCGGCACGGCGTGAGCGAGCAGGACCTTCCCATGCTGCACGCCGCCATCGAGGACGTACGACTGGAAGGCTTCGCCATCCACCTGCCGCTGGACCGCACCGACGGCTCCGACGCGGTCGAGGAGGTCATCCTCTGGATGGACCGCCTGCGCGCCGCCCGGCTGCCGCTGCACACGATGTTCGTCAGCCACCTCAAGGCCGACGAACTCGCGCGTCTCCAGCAGCAGTTCCCGCAGACCCGCTTCCGGGCCCGGATCGGTACCCGGCTGTGGCTCGGTGACCACGACGCCACCGAGTACCGCGGCGGGGTCCTGGATGTCACCCGCGTCGCCAAGGGCGACCGCTTCGGCTACCGCCAGCAGCGAGCCGCGTCCGACGGGTACCTGGTCGTCGTCGCCGGCGGCACCTCGCACGGCGTGGGCCTGGAGGCCCCGAAGGCGCTCCATGGCGTGATGCCGCGTGCCAAGGGCGTGGCCCGGGCCGGTCTGGCGACGGTCAACCGCAACCTCTCACCCTTCGTCTGGGCGGGAAAGCAGCGCTGGTTCGCCGAGCCTCCGCATATGCAGGTGTCGATCCTGTTCGTGCCGAGCGACGCGCCGGAACCGAAGGTGGGCGAGGAGCTGGTGGCGCACCTCCGGCACACCACGACCCAGTTCGACCGGGTGGTCGACCGCTGAGCTCCGCGGCGGAAGCTCCCGCCACTGAACCCGGGCCCGAGGCCGCAACTCCGACTCTCGCGGCGTCGGGCCCTTTCCCTGAGCAGCCGGTCGGTCCTGAGCAGCCGGGCGCTGGAAGGCGGGCGGCGAAGCCGACCGGCCCGCCTGAGCCGGAAACGGCTCACTCCATGGGAGCGGACTGCGTCATCCCGCCCCGCTGGGCCCCCCACCGCACATATGTCCCCTCGAAGTGCGCCGCCGCGTGCCGGGGCTGCCGCCGCCGGCCGAGCACGACCACGTCCGCGGCCCCGTCCAGCACCCCGCCCGAGGGGTCGTCCGAGCCGTCCCGGCGCACCACGTCCCGCTCCGGCAGCAGGACGTCCCGTACCACCACGGCGCACAGATACAGCGTCCCCAGCAGGTGCAGCAGGATCGCGAACTGGTAGCCCTCGGGCGGCAGCCCCTGGTGCTTGTCGCCGCTCGAGGTGTACGCGAGGTACATCCAGATGCCGATGAAGTACATCACCTCGCAGGTCTGCCAGATCAGGAAGTCGCGCCACCGTGGGCGCGCCAGCGCCGCGAGCGGAATCAGCCACAGCACGTACTGCGGCGAGTAGACCTTGTTGACGAGGATGAAGACGGCGATGACCAGAAAGGCCAGCTGGGCGAAGCGCGGTCGCCGGGGCGCGTAGAGGGCGAGGGCGCCGATACCGGCGCACAGCAGCAGCGTGAGCGCCGTGGCCCACGCGTTCGCGCCGTCCAGCGGGTTGCCGGTGCGCTGCGAGATGATCAGCCAGAACGAGCCGAAGTCGACCGGCCGCTCCTGGCTGAAGGTGTAGAACTTCTTCCACCCCTCCGGCGCTAGGGCCATCACCGGCAGGTTCACGACCAGCCAGGAGGCGGCGGCAGCGCCTGCCGCCATTCCCCATGCCCGCCAGCGCCCGGCACGCAGGCACAGCACGAACAGCGGTCCCAGCAGCAGCACCGGATAGAGCTTGGCGGCGGTCGCCAGGCCGATCAGGACGCCCGCGGCGAGCGGCCGGCTGCGCGACCACATGAGCATCGCGGCGGCGGTGAGGGCGACCGCGAGCAGGTCCCAGTTGATGGTGGCGGTGAGCGCGAAAGCGGGGGCGAGAGCGACCAGCAGCGCGTCCCAGGGGCGGCGGCGGTGCGTACGGGCCACGCAGACGGCGACGACCGCGGCGCACACCATCAGCATGCCGGCGTTGACCAGCCAGTAGATCTGCTCGCGGTCCTGGATGGAGCCGCTGTGCGGGGTGAGCCAGGAGGCGGCTTCCATGAACAGCCCGGTGAGGACCGGGTACTCCAGGTACTCCATGTCGCCCGGCAGCCGGTCGAAGTACGGGACCAGGCCGTCGGCGAATCCGCGGCCGTTGTAGAGGTGCGGAATGTCCGAGTAGCACGCGTGCGTGTACTGGCTGCCCGCCCCGAAGAACCAGCCGCCGTTGTAGCACGGCAGCTTCTGCACCATGCCCAGCGCAAACATCGCAATGGCCACGAGTGCGATGATCCGCACCGGCGTCCACCAGCCCGCCCCGAGCAGCGCGCGACGGCCGACCGGCCCGCCGATCAGCTCGCTGCCGGCCGCGGCCACCTCGTCCTGGACGGTCGGCCGTACGGGCTGCCGGTCCTCGTGCACGCTCGTCATGGGCCACATCCTGCCGTACGAGTCCGTACGACGGAGCCCCCGCCCGGTCGGACCGGGCGGGGGCTGTGTCGGCTGCGGTGGCGGGGGAGAGGTCAGTCGCGGCGTGTGCCGGTCGGGCCTCCGAAGATTCCGCCTCCGTCGGGATTGCCGTTCCCGTTGCCCGGGGGCGACGGGGAACCCGAGGACCCGGAGTCCGTACCGCCGTCGGCTCCGGCGTCGGCGCCGTCACTGGTGCCACCGCTCGTCTGGCACTGCGGGTCGAAGACGCTGCAGCTGTCCGTCGGGCTCGGCGAGGTGGACGGCGTACTGCTGGGCGACTCGGACGGGGACTCGGAGGGGGTCTCCGACGGCGTCACGGACGGCGTCGGGGTCGGGGACGGGCTGGCGCCGTTGCCGAAGATCTTCTCTCCGATCGGCTCCGGCTTGGGGAAGGGCATGACCCTCTTGCCCTGCATGGCCTTGCCCATGTAGTCGCCCCAGATCTCGGCGGGGTACGAGGCACCGTGGATGCTCTTCTCACCACCCACGCCGTACATCTCCAGGAACTTCTGGCTCTTCGCCTGGTCGTTCACCCGGAACATGCCGATCGCGGTGGACAGCTGCCGGGTGTAGCCGGCGAACCACGCGGACTTGTTGCCGTCGGTCGTACCGGTCTTGCCCGCCACCGGCCGGCCGGGAAGGCGGGCCGAGGTTCCGGTGCCCTTCTCCACCACGTTCTTCAGGACATCCGTGACATTGTTCGCCACGTTCTCCGTGATTCCCGGCTTCTGCTTGGCCTTGTAGCGGAAGGCCTCGCCGTTCTTGTTCTCGACGTATTCGACCGAGTACGGATCGACCTGCTTACCGCTGGCCGCGAAGGTGGAATACGCCCCGGCGAGCCGGATGGCGCTGGGCGCCGAGGTGCCGAGCGAGAACGACGGTGTGATCGAGGCGAGCTGGTCCTCGTTCAGGCCCGAGCGGATCGCCGCTTCCTTCACCTTGTCCGTGCCGACGTCCATGCCGAGCTGGATGTACGGGGTATTCACGGAGAATTGCATGGCCTTACGGAGATCGATGGGGCCACGGTCCTCGTTCCCGTCGTTCTTCTGGTGCCATTCCCTGTTGTGCTCGTCGAGCCAGACGGAGCCGTCGTAGTCCTTGAGCGTCAGCTTGTTGTCGCCGTCGTAGATACTCGCCGGCGAGACCAGCTTCCGTTCATCCGGTCCCTGCTGACGCTCGCCCTTCGGGTCCCGCTTGCCGTCGGTCATGGCCGCGGCCAGCACGAAGGGTTTGAACGTGGAGCCGACCTGGACACCGGTGTAGTCGGCGTTGTTGGTGAAGTGCTCCGTGGCGTCCTTACCACCGTAGATCGCGACGATCTTGCCGGTGTGCGGCTCGACGGACGCGCCGCCGAATTGGACGTGATTGTCCACCTTGCGCTGTTTCGGGTCGAGGTTCTCCTTGGTGACCTTCTTGACGGCTGCCTCGAGCTGCCCGACCTTCTTCTGGTCGAAGGTGGTGTGGATCTCGTAGCCGCCCTTGTCCAGCTGCGCCTTGGTGATTTTGCTGTTGGCGACGACGAAGTTGTCGGCGAGGTTGATCAGGTAGCCCTTCTGGCCTGCCCTGTCCGTCGCCGGCTTCGGCTTCTCCGGCATCGGGAAGCGCTGCTTCACCCACTTGTCACGCTCGGTGGCAGACATCCGCCCGACCTCGACCTCACGATTGAGGGTCCACTCCCAGCGCTTCTGCGCCCGGTCGGTGTTCAAAGCGGCGGTCGCGGTGGGGCCTTCCCCACCGACAGGGTCGTAGAGATTTGGGCCGTTGAGCACCGCGGACAGAAAGGCGCTCTCGCTCGCGTTCAGGTCTTCGCAGTCTTTGTCGTAGTACGCCTGCGCCGCCGCCTGGATGCCGTACGCACCGCGTCCGTAGTACGCGGTGTTCAGATAGCCCTCGAGGATCTCGTTCTTGTCCTTGGTGGCGCCGACCTTTATGGAGATGAAGAGCTCGCTGAGCTTTCGCTTGACCGTCTGGTCCTGGCTCAGCATGGCGTTCTTCACGTACTGCTGCGTGATCGTGGAACCACTCTGGGTGCTGCCGCCCATGGCCATATTGACCACAGCCCGGGCGATGCCCACGGGGTCGACGCCGGAGTCCTCGTAGAACGTGGCGTTCTCGGCCGAGATCACAGCGGACTGCATCGACTTCGGGATCTTGGCGATCGGCACGATCTGACGGTTCAGATCGCCACCGCCGGCCACCGCCATGCGCTTGTCGTTCGACCAGTAGTAGACGTTCTTCTGGGTCTTGGCCGCGTCGTTGAGGTTCGGCACATCCACCCACGCCAGCGCTACGCCGGCCGCGAGGACGATCAGGCCGAAGAAGCCGATGCAGGACCCGATGACCTGCTTCCACGACGGGACCCAGCGGCGCGGACCGTACCGGTCCGAGCGCGGGTAGTCGATCAGCCGCTTCTGCTGCGGCTCACGGGCCGCCGCGCGGCCTCGCCCTCCGCCATCGTGGCCGACGGCTGCTCGCCGTCGGCCACCTCCGGTCCGCTGTGCGGCGCGGCGCGCCTCCGCGCGGCCGCCGTAAGGTCGCTGATCACCTGCCGGGCCCGCGGCGGACCCGGTGGCGCCGCGCTGAGGCGCGGCTCGGCGGCCGGACGGCGGCTGCTGCGCGCCGCGCCGTGCCGCGGCGCGTCCACCACCCTGTGGCTGAGGTGGTTTGCGACGGTGCTCGCTCATGGAACTGCTACTCCTCGGGCAGGCGCTGCCGCCTGAAGGCGACAGATGACTTCCGGTCCCCCCGAAGTGCGGCCCTGCCTCTACGGGCGGCAGGCCGCACTGCACCGAGGACGAGGACGCTCCAGGGTGTCTCGCGGTTCCCGTTGGTCTGCATGGCGCACAGACTACGCACGGCCAAAACCCACTCAGCGCGTATCTTCACCCCAAATCAGTCATGTTGATTCGTACGAATCGGTGATGTGACGCCGTTCACCGTGATCCCTCTTGTCGCAGCCGGACGACCGTTCTATCGTCTGGATGTATCGAGTCGATACATCACGTCGGTATAAGGGACGAAGAGGCAGGGGAGGCGGAGGATGAGCAGACGCTCCGGCATCCTCGAGTTCGCCGTTCTCGGTCTGCTCCGCGAGTCCCCGATGCACGGTTACGAGCTGCGCAAGCGGCTCAACACGTCGCTGGGCGTCTTCCGCGCGTTCAGTTACGGCAGCCTCTACCCCTGCCTCAAGACTCTGGTCGGCCAGGGATGGTTGATCGAAGAGCCGGGCAGCGCGCCCGAGGACGCGCTCGCCGCGTCGCTTGCGGGCCGGCGGGCGAAGATCGTCTACCGGCTGACGGCGGAGGGGAAAGAGCACTTCGAGGAGTTGCTCGCCCACTCGGGTCCCGAGGCGTGGGAGGACGAGCACTTCGGCGTCCGCTTCGCCTTCTTCGGGCAGACCTCGCGGGACGTACGGATGCGGGTGCTCGAGGGGCGCCGCAGCAGGCTGGAGGAGCGCCTCGAGAAGATGCGAGCCTCCTTGGCCCGGACGCGCGAGCGGCTGGACGACTACACCCTCGAGCTGCAGCGGCACGGTATGGAGTCGGTGGAGCGGGAGGTCCGCTGGCTCAACGAATTGATCGAGAGTGAGCGGACAGGGCGTGATCAGCGCCGATCGGGCACAGAGGGCGCCGGGTCGGTGCCGGGGCCCCCGTCCGGCCCCGCCGAGCAGAGCGCATCACAGGAATCTCAGAACCAGTCAGGGAGCACGGGCGGCCTGCCCCGGGACCGGGGTAGCTCCCGGCCGGATCCGTCCGACGACACCGCCAAGTGAGGTCCTGCATCGGGCAGGGCTTCGTCGAGTACACACAGGGAGCAACCGGAATGGGTTCGGTTCGCGTAGCCATCGTCGGCGTGGGCAACTGCGCCGCCTCGCTGGTGCAGGGCGTCGAGTACTACAAGGACGCCGACCCGAACAGCCGCGTGCCGGGTCTGATGCACGTGCAGTTCGGCGATTATCACGTCCGTGATGTCGAGTTCGTGGCCGCCTTCGACGTCGATGCGAAGAAGGTCGGGCTCGACCTCGCGGATGCCATCGGTGCCAGCGAGAACAACACCATCAAGATCACCGACGTGCCGTCCACCGGCATCACCGTGCAGCGCGGTCACACCCTCGACGGTCTGGGCAAGTACTACCTCCAGACCATCGAGGAGTCCTCCGAGGCCCCGGTCGATGTCGTCCAGATCCTCAAGGACAAGCAGGTCGACGTTCTGGTCTGCTACCTGCCGGTCGGCTCCGAGGACGCCGCGAAGTTCTACGCGCAGTGCGCCATCGACGCCAAGGTCGCCTTCGTCAACGCTCTCCCGGTCTTCATCGCCGGAACCAAGGAGTGGGCGGACAAGTTCACCGAGGCAGGCGTTCCGATCGTCGGTGACGACATCAAGTCGCAGGTCGGCGCGACGATCACGCACCGTGTGATGGCCAAGCTGTTCGAGGACCGGGGAGTCATCCTGGACCGCACGATGCAGCTGAACGTCGGCGGGAACATGGACTTCAAGAACATGCTCGAGCGCGAGCGCCTGGAGTCCAAGAAGATCTCCAAGACGCAGGCCGTCACCTCGCAGATCCGTGACCGCGAGCTGGGCGAGAACAACGTGCACATCGGCCCGTCGGACTACGTCGCCTGGCTGGACGACCGCAAGTGGGCGTACGTGCGTCTCGAGGGCCGCGCGTTCGGCGACGTCCCGCTGAGCCTGGAGTACAAGCTCGAGGTGTGGGACTCCCCCAATTCCGCCGGCGTCATCATCGACGCGCTGCGCGCCGCGAAGATCGCCAAGGACCGGGGCATCGGGGGCCCGATCCTCTCGGCCTCCTCGTACTTCATGAAGTCGCCGCCGGTGCAGTACTTCGACGACGAAGCGCGTGACAACGTCGAGAAGTTCATCAAGGGCGAGGTCGACCAGTAACTCCCCCGGCACGGCTCGGCGCGCCGACACCGCGCCGATCCTGGCTTCTGATCACGGACCTCCGGGCAATCCGCCTGGGGGTCCGTGCGCTGTGTGAGGCTGTGCGCCATGGCTGTTCTGCGTGATCTGCGGGTGCTGTTGCGGCTGCGCGGCTTCCGCCGGCTGCTGGCAGTGCGTCTGCTGTCCCAGTCCGCCGACGGGGTCTATCAGGTCGCGCTCGCCACCTATGTCGTGTTCTCACCCGAGAGGCAGAGTTCACCGGCCGCCATCGCGTCAGCCATGGCCGTGCTGCTGCTGCCCTACTCCCTGATCGGTCCGTTCGCGGGTGTTCTCCTGGACCGCTGGCGCCGGCGCCAGGTCCTGTTGTACGGCAATCTGCTCCGGGCCGTACTGGCTTCCGGCACGGCCCTGCTGATCATCGCGGGGGTGCCGGACTGGCTGTTCTACGCCTCAGCGCTGTCGGTGACCGCCGTGAACCGCTTCGTCCTGGCGGCTCTCTCCGCCGCCCTGCCCCGGGTGGTCGACAGCGACCGTCTGGTCGTCGCCAATGCGCTCTCGCCGACAGTGGGGACACTCGCCGCCACCGCGGGCGGCGGGCTGGCCTTCGCCGTACGTCTCGCCGGCTCGGATTCGGATGCGGTGACCGTGCTGCTCGGCGCAGGACTGTATCTCTGCGCGGCGCTCGCGGCGCTGCGGATGGCACGAGGGCTGCTGGGTCCGGACCCGGAACTGGTCCGGCCCCGGCTGCGAGAGGCCCTCGGAAACACCACCCAGGGGCTGACCGCCGGACTACGCCACCTGGCCGAGCGCCACGTGGCCGCGCGCGCCCTCGCCGCGATGACACTGATGCGCTTCTGCTACGGCGCGCTGACCGTGATGGTGCTGATGCTCTGCCGGTACGCCTGGTCGAACAGCGAATCCCATGGGCTTGCCCTGCTCGGCCTGGCCGTCGCCGCGTCGGGCGCGGGGTTCTTCGCTGCGGCAGTGGTCACACCGTGGGCGGTCGACAGGCTCCGGACGGCCACCAGGCTGAGTCCGGATGTCCAAGTCCGCTGGGTGATCGTCTGCTCGGCCGCCGCGGCCGTCCTCGAGCCCGGCCTCGGGCTGCCCTTCGAACCCGCGCCGATGCTGGTCGCCGCATTCGTCCTGGGCCTGATCACCCAGGGCGCGAAGATCGCCACGGATACGGTGGTTCAGACCTCGGTGGACGACGGCTTCCGCGGCCGGATCTTCTCGCTCTACGACGTGCTCTTCAATGTCGCCTTCGTCGCGGCCGCCGGGGTGGCGGCGCTCATGCTGCCGCCCGACGGCCACTCCCCCCTGCTGGTGGTGACGGTGGCCCTGCTCTACGCAGCGACCGCGGTGGCCACGAGCAGATCCTGGCCGGCATAGCCGAGGGGCTGTGTTGTTCGTGGGGATCAGCGCGTCGGTGTCGGCGACGGCGGTCACCCCGGGGTGCCTGGCCGTGACGCGGTCCACCGACTCGGCCCGTACGTCCGTGATCACGA
>NZ_JBEXKU010000055.1:0-52061 GCF_040609575.1 Streptomyces sp. NPDC004647
AACTTGCGGAAGCCTCAGCCTCGGTCATGGAACGGTGGGCGAACTCCAGAGATCAGCCAATCGTTTTGGGTGAGGCGCTCGCACAGCTTCACGAGGCACCAAAGGAATAAGGCTCGGCATGCCTGCCCCCAGGGTGGTTTCAAAGTCTGCCAGCGTCTGTCGCTGGACCTCCTCGGCGTCACCTGATCAGCGCCGATCCAAGATCAAGAGAGTTTGCAACAGCCCTGCCCCCAGCCTCCTGTTTCGTCGCGTGCGAAATTCACCCTACGACTGGTCTTCCAAGGGCAAGGGCCGCCCCACCGGAAGGTGCGGGTGGCCCTTGTGTGCGCCGATTCGGCTAGCGAGAAAACCTCACTGCGAATTTCCGCGTGATCGCATGTGGCGCCGACCAAAGTAGAGCATTCCCAGTGCTCCGCCAACTGCACCAGCGCCACACAACACAGTCGCCCATTGAGCCATTTCCTGTGTGATCCACAGCAAGCTCACTACGACCAGCGCCATGGAGAACAGAAATCGCTCTCCATATCCCGGGCCACGGCGCCCCATCAGTCCCTGTTGGCGGTGCATGAGTATTTGACGCCCTTCATCTTGATGGTCCGCCACCCTGCCATCGTGTTAATCGGGGCGACATCAGTTCCGCCACCGCCGCCGCCGCTTTGCTTCCGGCAGTAATAGCCGAGTGCATCAAGCTTCTTGATGGCACTCATTGCCTGGTAATTCTTGTACGACCTGATCATGGCTGCTCGCTTCTGCGCAGGCGTCTGTTGCTTCGCCTTCGTGTACGCGTAGCACCCAATGCTGGCGCCGATTCCTACCCACGATGCCCCTTGGCCAGCGCCTTGGTAAGGCCTGCCGCACCACTACCGATCCCCAGGACGGCACAGATCTCATCCGCGCCGAGAACCTGGTGATCCGCTGCTGACCGCGCGGCTACTGCATTCCCCTCGTCATGCGCTGAAGCCGCATATGCCGTGTTGCCCACTACCCCGGTTAAGGCGCAGGCGATCACGACAGATATCCCCTTGTTGCGCATGCTCACGAAGCCGTTCCCCCAACTTACTGAAATTGCTTGGTCAATGCACCAAGAACGCTACCAGCGGGCACTCCGCGCATGCAATGACCTTGCTCGAAGCTCCGGTTGGGCAGGGCGACTTGGCAAGGTCACCCCTTCAACTGGAGCTTCGTTGCGTGCGTGGCGGCTCACCGATACACCGTCGCACGGCCGTGACCTCCACAGATTCATGAGCATCAGGACTTTGAAACCGCCCTGTGCCTGCCCCATTCCATGAGCGAGCTGATGGCGGCTGAGACATCCTCCGCCATCAAGTCGGGGCTGCGGACGTGTGCCGGCCACTGCCGTCCGGCCGCGATCCATGCCGTCCGTAGCCCCGCAGAGCGGCCACCCGCGATGTCAGTCTCGACGTTGTCCCCCACCATCCACCCGCCAACAGCGAGGGCGGCGCCGCAGAGGTCGGCGGCGGCTATAGGCGGGGACGAAGGCACGGGTCGTGGATTGAGCTGGGCAGCCCCCCGCGGTTGCGGGGATCGGGGGGGCATCCTTTTGTCAGAAAGTCACTTGGGCGCCGCCACGGTGATCCACTATGAACGAATGGATGCGGGGATCGCAGGGGTTGTTGCTGGTGTAGCTGGCATGGTCGGCGCGCTTGGTGGGGCTGCGACTGGAGGTCTGGCCGCAGTGCGTGGCGCACGAATCGGCGCGGAGAAGACCTCTGCGGCTCTTCTGAAGCAGACACAGGACCAGGCTGAGATCGAGCACCGCCACTGGGCACGGGAGCACCGGCGGCAGGCTTGCTCACAGCTCATGGAGCAATACGCTGGAACGCTTGAGGCGTTGGCAGGCGCAAGGAGCGCACTTTGGCGGGGGGAGCTGCTCACTGCCGAACAAAATCAGGCGATAGATAGCCTGCATGTGGCCATGCCGCCCGTGAGCCGTCAACTGGACCTGTGGGGTCCACCTGAGCTATGTGACGCAGTGGGTGAACTCATTTTGAGGGTCATGGGTGCCCTTTACCTGATGAAGGAATGGGCTCACGCCGTTGAGACTTCGGCAGCCGACATTGCGACACATGAGGCGCGGTACCGGGATTATGAGACTGAGCCGGCATACAACTCATTCGTTGCTACCGCGGGTGAGGTACTGCGCAACCCAACGTAGAAGTTGAGAGCAGTCCCCAGCGGCCGTTGAGTGACGCCAGGCGCAGTGAACACCAGGCCGGACGGTAAAGGCCGCGGCCCCGGGTGCGACAAGGGCCGGCTGCCTCACCGCTACCGCAGAACCGTGCCATAACAGGCGGGGACTCACGGGGACTTGCCAGCAACAACGGTGCAGACGCAGACCCCTGCAAGGTGCAGCGCGAAATGGTTCTCGACAAGCCCAAGGTCTTGTCCGACATCTCATAGGCGCACCCGGTGCCGCTCGCTGGCTGAGGTCTCCCTTCGGGCCGTCTGTGGGCCGTCCGAGGACGGCCCACAACCACCAACGTTGACCAATGCCAACCGCTACTTCGCAGGTCAGGCGACTACACGGCCGGAGTGACTGAGGCCAGGTACGCCTCGGTCTTCTCCGGCTCATAGAAGAAGTTCTCGAAGTCCGCCGGGTCGTTGAAGCCGTTGGCGAAGCGGTCCGCGACCGGCTGGAGCTGACCGCCGGCACCGATGAGGTTCAGCACGTGCTCGGGCGGCGGGCCCAGCATCGCGTTCGTCCACTTGGTGACGTGCTGAGCCGTGGCCCAGTAGCGGTCGAAGGTCTCCTGCATCCACTCCTCGTCGAACGGCTTGTCACCGTGCTCGACGATGCTCGACAGGTACGCGGCCGCGCACTTGGAGGCGGAGTTCGAGCCCTGGCCGGTGATCGGGTCGTTGGCGACGACCACATCCGCGACGCCCAGGACGAGCCCGCCGCTCGGGAGCTGCCCGACGGGGTGACGGACCGTCGGGGCGTACCGCCCGGCCAGCGTGCCGTTCCCGTCCGTCAGCTCGACCTTGGTGGCGCGCGCGTACTCCCAGGGTGTGTACCGCTCCATCAGCTCCAGGGTCAGCGCCAGATGCTCGTTCGGGTCCTTGACCCCCTGGAAGACATCGAGCGGCCCGCCCGGAATGCCCTCCCAGAACAGGATGTCGGCGCGGCCGGAGGTGGTGAAGCACGGCATGACGAACAGCTCGCCGACGCCCGGCACCAGGTTGCAGCGAACCGCGTCGTAGTCCGGGTGCTCGGGGCGCGGGCCCAGCCCGTGGACATACGCCACGGCGAGCGCGCGCTGCGGGGCGTCGTACGGCGACCGGGAGGCGTCACGGCCGAACATCGACACCAGCTCGCCCTTGCCGGCCGACACCATCACCAGGTCGTACTTCCGCGCGAAGAAGTCCAGGTCGGAGACCGCCGCGCCATGGATGACCAGCTGCCCGCCACGCTGGGCGAAGGTCTCCATCCAGCCGGCCATCTTCACCCGCTGGTCGACGGACTGCGCGTAGCCGTCGAGCTTGCCCACCCAGTCGATGACCCTCTGGGACTCCGGGCCCGAGACGGAGACACCGAGGCCCTCGATGCGCGGGGCCTGGCTCTCCCAGAAGTTGATCTGCAGATCTCGTTCGTGCTGGAGCGCCGTGTGGAACATGCACTGGGTGGACATGACCCGCCCGGCGCGGATCTCGTCGGCCGTGCGGTTCGACATCAGGGTGACCTCGTAGCCCTGCGACTGCAGGCCGAGGGCGAGTTGAAGGCCGGCCTGCCCGGCCCCCACGACGAGTATCTTCCGCATGACAGTGCTCTCTCTCAAAACATCAAGGGGAACTGTGAGTTCCGAAGCGGCGGGGCCGAGGGTACGTCACTCAGGGGTGACGTCAAGGGCATGGCTCACCAGGGCCAGCAGCGACTCGACGACCGTGATCCGCTTGCGCGCATCCATGATCACGACGGGGACCTTCGACGGTACGGACAGCGCGTCGCGGACGTCCTCGACCGCGTACGCGTGGGTCCCCTCGAAGTGGTTGACCGCGACGACGTAGGGAAGCCCGCAGCTCTCGAAGTAGTCGAGCGCCGGGAAGCAGTCGTCCAGCCTGCGGGTGTCGGCCATCACGATGGCACCGATCGCACCGCGCACCAGGTCGTCCCACATGAACCAGAAGCGCTGCTGGCCGGGCGTACCGAAGAGGTAGAGCACGAGGTCGGCGTCGAGGGTGATCCGGCCGAAGTCCATGGCGACCGTGGTCGTGGTCTTGTCCGGGGTGGCCTCGATGTCGTCGAATTCCTCGGCCGCCCGGGTCATCATCGCCTCGGTGGTGAGGGGCGTGATCTCCGAGACCGACGCGACGAAGGTCGTCTTGCCCACCCCGAAGCCGCCGGCCACGACTATTTTGGTGGCTATCGGTGCGCGGGAACGGTCCGTCTGCCAGCTCTGCACCGCCTCGTCAGCCGCCGCGGAGGGCTCGTGTGTGCCCGCCTCCGCGGTCATCGTGTTGGCGTCAGAGCCTGCGAAGTCCACTCAGCACCCTTTCGAGCAGCGCGCGGTCGGGCTGGCCGGTGCCGTGCCCGGTGCCGTAGACGCGAATCTTTCCCTGGTCGGCCAAGTCGCTGAGCAGCACACGGACCACACCCAGCGGCATTTTCAGCAGCGCGGATATCTCCGCGACCGAGCGCATGCGGCGGCACAGCTCGACGATCATCTGCATTTCGGGCATCACCCGGGACGCCCACCCGCCGGAGGTCAGTTCGGCCCGCTCCTCGGGTGCGTCGAGCGCGGCCACGAACGTCTCGACGAGCAGCACATGTCCGAAGCGGGTGCGGCCGCCGGTGAGCGAGTACGGGCGTACGCGCGCGGGTTTGTGCTCCGAGCCGCGCACCGGCAGTTTGGGCGAGGAGGTCACTGGTCCTTCTCCATGGACTTGCGCAATTCACTGCGGAGTTCGGGGGTGAGGACGTGGCCGGCGCGGCCTACGAACAGAGCCATGTGGTACGCGATGACGCTCATGTCGCAATCCGGACTGGCGTGCACGCCGAGGAGCGATCCGTCGCTGATGGACATGACGAAGAGGCTGCCTTCCTCCATGGCGACCATCGTCTGTTTGACGTTGCCCGCGGCCATCAGCTTGGCGGCGCCGGTGGTGAGGGCGCCGAGGCCGGAGACGATGGTGGCGAGATCCGCGCTCGAACCCTTGGGCCCCGCCTGGATTCCGCTGTCCTCCCCTCCCTGTGCGGCCGCCGCCTGCCCCGGGTCCGAGGAGAGCAGCAGCAGGCCGTCGGAGGAGACGACGGCCACCGAGTGGACGCCTGGCACCTCGTTGACCAGATTGGCCAGCAGCCAGTGCAGATTACGGGCCTCGTTGCTCAGCCCGTACGTTGTCGCACCGTGCGGGTCCGGGCTGGGCTTGGTATGCGCGTTCAACCGCGTGCCTCCTCGACTGTGCCACCCTCGTCCAGCGCCCCCGTGTGGTGATCTCCGGCTGATTCTGCGACTTCGGCCTCGGCCTCCGCGTCGCGACGGCCGTTCAGGGCTCCCTGCTGGAAGCCACCGAGCTTGCGCCGCAGCGCGTCCGCGTCGACGGACTTGCTCCGCTCGTGCCTTGGTTCCGCCGGTGCGGTTGCCTTCGGCGTCCGCTTGGGCAGGCCCTTGTCCGTGATGCGCTCCCACTTGGGCGCATTGGCCTGTGCGGGGCCGCCGTCCGGCGTCTGTTCGCCGTCCGGCGCGGGCTCCGCGTGCGCGGGCTCCGTTGCCGGCTCCGTTCGCGCGGGATCCGTCCGGGCCGGCTCCGCGAGGTCCGCGGTGACGGCAGGTGTGACACCGCCCTGCCGTGGCACGCGGATCGGGTGCGTCGGCTGGTCGGTGCTCTTGCCGACCGTGCTGCCGTCCTCGGAACGGGTGTGCTGCTCCGGACCGATGGCATACGGGCTCTCCGCGGCGGGCCGGGCGGGCCGCCCCGGCACCGCGAGCGGGTCCTCGTCCTGGCTCACCTGGCGCTTGTCGCCGTCGCGGGGCGGGAAGACCTGCCCGCCCGGCTCACTGCCGGGACCGGCCGCCGGCGCGAAGCCGTCGAACGCGGGCTCCGGGTCGGGCTGCGGGCCGTGCCCGCCGGCAGACTCGGGAGTTTCGGTGAAACCGTCCGCCGGAACGGGCCCGGTGCCCGGCTCGCCCGACCCCGGGAGCTCCTCCGGGGACTCCTCCGGGAGCAGCCCGGGTGCCGTGGGCTCTGCCGCGGCGTACGGGCCGGCTGCCGCGAACTCCGTCGTCACGTACGGCCCGGCTGCCGCGAACTCCGTCGTCGCGTACGGGTCCTCGGAAGCCGCGGTGTCGCCGGTGCCACCGGTGCCGCCGTTCCACGGTTCCGGTTCCGGTACCTGATCGGACTCGGCCGCGGCGACGGCGCGTTCGGCCGCCTCCACCAGCGGGTCGGGCCCCGCGTCGGTGGGGGCAGAGTCGATAAGAGCCGCGTCGGTGGGGGCCGTGTCCTGCGCGGGCTCGGCCGCGGGCGCCTCACCGGCACCCGGCGGGGTCGGCTGCGGTTCACGCCCCGGAGACAACTGGGAATCGATCGGAGCCGGGCTGCGACGCGGGAGCGCGTTGGAGTTGGCCTCCGCCACCGAGCCGGGAAGGCTCACCGCCGGGGCGCCACCGGAGGACCGGCGCACACCCGAGCCCGACGGCGCCGGACGCGCGGGCAGAATCGACTTCGGGAGGACGACCACGGCCGCCACCCCGCCCTGCTTCTGTTCGCGCACCTGCACCCGGACACCGTGCCGTGCCGCGAGCCGGGCCACCACGTACAGGCCGAGGCCCAGCGCATCGTCCTCGCCCGGGACGTGACCGTCCTGCGGGCGCGGATCGGCGAGGCGGGCGTTCAGCTGCTCCAGACGTTCGGTCGTCATGCCGATGCCCTCGTCCAGCACGGAGAGCATGACCTCGCCGCTCTCCAGCAGCCAGCCGGACAGCTGCACCTCCACGTCCGGGGGCGAGAACGCCGTGGCGTTCTCCAGCAGTTCGGCCACCAGGTGGCTGACCGCGTCCGCCGCGAAGCCCGCGACCTGCGCGTGCGGCGGCAGGGAATGGATCTGCACCCGCTCGTAGCGCTCGATCTCACTGATCGAGGCGCGCAGCACGTCCAGCAGCGGCACCGGCCCGGCGTGCCCGCCACTGTGCTCGGCACCCGCCAGAACCAGCAGGTTCTCGCTGTGCCGCCGCATCCGGGTGGCGAGGTGGTCGAGCTTGAAGAGTGTGTCGAGGCGCTCCGGGTCCTCCTCGCGGTCCTCCAGCCCCTCGATGACACCGAGCTGCCGCTCGACGAGGGTGAGGGTGCGCAGCGCGAGGTTGACGTAGCTGCCGTGCACGCGGTCCTGGAGTCCGGTGAGGCGTTCGTTCAGGTCCTTCTGTACGGCCAGCAGCTCCGTCCGCTCGTCCGCGAGCCGCTTCCGCTCTCCCACCAGCCGGGTCCGGTCGTCGCCGAGCTGTCCGGCGCGCCCGTGCAGCCGTACCGCCGTCTCCCGGAGTTCGTTGATGGCCCGTACGGCGTCCGCGAACTCGTCGTTGCGACCGGTGAACCTGACCGGCTCCTCCTCGACCGGGTCCGCCGCGAGCCGCTGTGCGCCGAGCCGCAGCACGGCCAGCGGCCGGGTCATCGACCGGGCGGCCGACATGCTGATGCCGATGGCGAGCAGCAGGCAGAAACCGACCAGGGCTATCCCCAGCTCCAGCGCGGTGACGTCGTTGTCACGCAGCGCGGCGAGGCGTTTGGTCTCGGTAGTGGTGAGGGCCGATTCGACGGCTCTCATCCGGTCGATCCGGCTGGACAGCGACGCCTCGACCCGGTCCCGGTCCAGCCGCGTGTCCGAAGAGGACAGCTGGGGCTGGTCGGTGAGCCGGGTGAGGTAGCGCTCGGCGGTGCTGATCTCGGTGCCGTTGACCGTGTTGCTGTACCGGTCGACATGGGCCTCGGGGGCCGTCTGGTCGAAGTCGGCGAGCGCCGCCTGCTCCTGTACGCGGCTGCGCTGGGCGGCGGCGATGAGTTGCGGCTGGCTGCCACCGGCGGAGAGCGCGCCGAGGGCCAGCGCGCGGGTGGCGGAGGCCTGTTCGACGGCGCGTCCGAGGAAGGGCAGCCCTTCGGCGGGGCCGCCGGAGGCGCGCGGGGGAATCCTGCGGCCGAGGTCGGCGGAGACGGCGTGCAGCGTCCGGACCGCCTCGGTGTACGACTGGAAGGTGTCCGCCGCCCTGCCGCGGCCGGACAGCGCCTCCTGGCGCATCTTCGGCAGTTCGGCCAGCGCGCGCTTCAGCCCCGCGGGGGCCTCGGCACGGATCTCCGACACCTGCCGGTCGACGCGGGCGCGCCGGCTCTCGGAGACCCCGGCGGCGCCGGATGCGGTGGTACGGCCCGCGGCGACGAACTCGGTCATCGTGTCGCGCTCGTCGGCGAGCGAGTGGGCGAGGCCGACGGCCTGGCCGTTCAACTCGGACAGCGACACCAGCCGCTGGGACTCCGAGAGGTCGCGCGAGCCGGTGGCGATTCCGGGCGCGCCTGCCGCAAGCACCGCGACGCCCACGACGGCTACGGCAGCTACCAGGCGGTTACGGACCTGCGTGGTGCGCTGCTCCGGGGGAGTACCGGCCGAGGCCGCTCCCGCAGTTGCCGTCGCCCCACGCTTGTTGCCCCGAGGCCGCATCATCTGCACGGATGCTCGCAATCTGTTCTCGTCTGCCCATGGCCGAGGTGACAACAGTTCACTCGTGCCCAGCCGCGCCTCGCGGAGCGCCGACGAGCGGTCGGCCCCACCCCTCGGTACGAAATCGACCATTCCAGCACCGGTATGGGCAGGGCGCCCATCGCCTGCCTGGCCACCTGAACGAGTGAACATCACTCCGGAGTTGGCGAACAACTCCGAGTTTGCACCATCGCCAGCGTTTCCGGAGAGCCGGTTGGAAAACCTTCCGGGGGCCTGGCAGGATGCCCGCCCGCAGCATTTCGGAGCCGGGAATTCCGGCGGAATTCCGGCAGCCGGGACACTGTTGCCGACTGTTACCCCGCAGGTCAGAGGCTTACCACCGAGATCACCCTCATTCCGGCAGACTGACCGCATGCGCATCGACCTGACGACCGAGCCCGGAGACCCCGAACGCCCCAATGAGGACTACGTTTCGGTAGCCCTACCAGCATCGGGACACGGTGGCGCGCTCGTATTGCTCGACGGGGTGACGCCTCCGCCGGGCGACGTCGGTTGTGTTCACGGAGTGCCGTGGTTCACCGCGCGGCTGGGCGGAGCGATGCTCGAACTGTCCGGTTCGCGATGGGATATGACACTGACGGACTGTCTAACAGCGGCCATCGGCCGTACCGCCGAGGCCCACAGTTCAACCTGTGACCTTTCTCACGTACGTACTCCGCAGGCGACGGTCGTCGCAGCACGCTGGAACGGGTCGATCGTGGAACATCTGGTGCTTTCCGACTCGGTGTTGCTCATCGAGGGGACGGACGGCGCGGTCACGCCGGTGCTGGACGAACGCCTCGGCGAGCTGCCGGAGGGCGTGTTGGCCCTGCGCGATGCGGTACGCGCGATGAGGCGTGGCTCGGCGGAACGGGCAGCGGCGGGCGCGGAGTACGGACGCGCGGTCGAGGCCCTGCGCAACGCAGCGGGCGTCGAAGGTGCCTTCTTCACGGCGGCCGCCGACCCGGATGTGGCCCGCCGGGCCGTCACGGGGACCTCGAACCGGGCGGACGTACGGGCGATCGCGGCGCTGACGGACGGCGCGGCGCGCTGGGTCGAGGTCTTCGGGGAGGGGAACTGGACCGAGTGCGTGGCACTGCTCCATAAGGAGGGGACACGGGCACTGGTCCGCCGGGTTCGGGCAGCGGAGGCGTCCGATCCGGCATGTACGACATTCCCGCGCGGCAAGGGCCGAGACGACGCGGCGGCGGTACTCGTCGAGTTGTGAACGCGGTGCGGCCGGGTGCTCTCGTACGGACTCATCGCTGCTGCTTCCTGTGGCGGGGGCACTGGCAGGGCGGGTACGTCCCCGGGCCGGACAGCAGGTGACACGGATCGTCGGCGCGGACGGTGACGTCCCGGAGCGGGGTCCGCTCGCCGGTCGGCGCGAGGCGATACACCCGCATCGTCATCAGATGAGGCTGGTTGGGAGGGTTCACGCCCGCTCCCGGATCCACGCGGCGAGCCGGAACACCTCGGCGGCGGACGCGCCCCCGAGGTTGACGTACGGCTGGCCCATGACCGGGAGGGAAGTTTGCAGTCCGCCCGGGTCAGCGCGTCGGCCAACTCCTCAGCGGCGCGGCGGCCGACGGCGAGTGGCGATTCGGAGGAGGGAGATCCGGGTGGTGTTTCTCGGTTCATGACGCCAACGATCACGGCCCGCGGCTAGCCTGACCAGTGATGACGCAAGGACAGAGAGTTGCTGTACGCGGCGCGAACGGGCGCGTACACGGGCGTCTTTGGGCACGGGGAGGGAAGCCGTGGGGAGCAATGCATCCGCATCGACCGGCGTGCGGGTCTTCGGCAATCAGCTGAAGATGTTTCGCGAGCTGGCAGAGATGAGCCGGGCGGACCTGGCGGGGCAGGTCGGGTACTCCGAGGAGACGGTCAAGGCCGTGGAACTGGCGCGGCGCATCGCCAAGAAGGAGCTGGTTGAGAAGGCCGATGAAGTCCTTGGGGCGCGGGGCATCTTGACGGCGGCCATCCCGGCGCTGGAGGAAGCGCGGTACCCGGAGTTCTTCCGCGACTTCGCGAAGCTGGAGGCGGAGGCACTGAGTCTCTACTTCTACGCACCACATGCCATCCCCGGACTGCTTCAAATCGAGGAGTATGCACAAGCCGTAATCGGCGCTCGGGTCCCGTCCCTCTCTGATGAGGAGATCGCCCGCCGTGTCAGCGCTCGCATGGACCGGCAGGCTGTGCTCGTTCGCGATCCATTGCCAATGCTCAACTTTGTTATTGACCAAGTTGTCCTGGAACGGCCCATCGGTGGGCGTTCGGTGCAGAAGCGGCAACTCGGTCGGTTGCTGGAGGGCGTACAACTACGCCATGTCTCCTTCCAAGTCCTGCCGACCGCCTGCGAGGAACACCCGGGGCTCGAAGGTCAACTGACTGTCGTGGAAACTCCTGAGCCACGCACGCTCGCCTATGTCGAAGGCCAGGGCGGCAGCTTGCTCGTATCCGACTGAAAGAAGGTCAGCGCCCTCGTGGCGCGCTATGGCATGATCCGAACTCAGGCCCTCACCACCAGGGAATCAGCCGAGCTGATCGAGAAGTTGGCAGGAGAACTATGAGCAGCGAGCTGACGTGGTTCAAGAGCAGCTACAGCGGCAACGAGGGTGGCGAGTGCATCGAGGTCGCCGTCGAGTGGCGCAAGTCCAGCTACAGCGGGAGCGAAGGCGGGGACTGCGTCGAGGTCTCAGCCCCTTGGCACAAGTCCAGCCACAGCGGCAACGAGGGCGAGTGCATCGAGGTCGCCACCTGCCCCGACACCGTCCATGTGCGTGACTCCAAGGACGCGACCGGTCCCAGCCTGTCCTTCACCCCCGACGCCTGGTCCAGCTTCCTCGACTTTGCCTCGCACCGAACGGTCGCTTCCGGAAACTGTTGAGCCAATGGCTGACCGCACGGCCGCGCTCAGGCCGTGCCACCTGCCTGGAGTCCGCGCCGAAGCTCCTGCAAGAATTCGCATACGGGAAACGTCAGTTGGCAGCAGGCCCGCGTTCCCATCGTGAAGAGCAGGAGTCGCGACATGGGCAGCAAGGTGGGTTCCTTCACCAGTGAAGCGGCGCGATCACGCTTCCTGGAGACCTATGACCGGGCGATGCAGCTGTGGCCCCGCCCCCACAGCGAACGCGATGTGACAACACGGTTCGGTTCCACCCGCGTCTTCGGATACGGCTCGGGCGACGGCAGACCCATAGTGCTGCTGCCCGGCCGCGGGGGCAGCCCCGCCGTGTGGGCGGCCAACGTAGCGACGTTCGGGAAGCACCACCGCGTACTGGGTGTGGACATCATCGGCGGACCCGGGCGCAGCGAGCAGACGGCTCCGATCCTGGAGCCGCGGTCCATGGCGGCCTGGCTCGACGAGGTTCTCGAGGGACTGGGTCTGCGGGAGGCCCACCTCGTCGGTGCTTCGCAGGGCGGCTGGATCGCGCTGAACCAGGCCGTGCACTCCCCCGGCCGCCTCGCCTCGATCAGCCTGCTCGACCCGGTCCGCGCGCTGGCGCCTTTCAAGCCGGGTTTCCTGCTCGGCGCGATCCTCACGATGGTGAGCGGCTCCGACCGGTTCCGGCGCCGGTACTTCGCCTCTTTGATGGGCGGAGTGGACGAGGAGGACGAGTCCGCACAGCGTAGGCTCGATCTGCTGCTGGCGGGCGTGCGGTCCTACCGGAGTGCGCTGATGCCGCCGCAGGAAGTGGGGAACGAGGAGCTGCGTTCGGTCAGCACGCCCACGCTCGTTCTCCTCGGGGAGCGCAGCACGGTCCACGACGCACGGAAGGCGCTGGCCCGTGCCCAGGACTTCATGCCCGCGGCCCAGGCGGAGATCGTTCCGGGCGCAGGGCACACGCTGCCCGCGGATGTTGTCAACGCGCGGGTGCCGGAGTTCATCAGGAGTGCGGAGACCAGGACATCGAAGTAGGCCGCGAGGTCCGGGTGGCCCGCTGCTGTCCGGCATCCTCCAGCCGTACCAGCAGCCCGTACGCCGCGCCGGCTCCGGATCCGGGTCTCCTCGCCCGGCTACGGATCCGGGTCCTCGCCCGGCTACGGCAGCTCCGCGGGACGGCCGCACAGCGGGCGTCCTTCGATCGGCTTGGGCAGGGGCGTGCCCTCGACACCTCCGACGCGGTTGGCCCACCAGACCGTCAGCTCGCGTACGAGGAACATCGGCGCTCGCGGGTAGCGGCGGGGCTTCTGGAAAACCCCGACGGAGTCGCCCCAATAGGCATGCTTGGCGTCAATGGCCGTGTAGTCATGCCGGATTCCCTTCATGGGCGGGAAATCGGTGTAGGCCTCGCGCAGTGCGAGTCCTGAGTACGCGGCCATGGCACGGAACCCGTCCGGGTAGTACCGCCAGCAGTCCTGCGCATCGTGCGGATGGCCGCGCGAGGGCGCCGTGACAAAGGCCATTCCCCTGGGCTTGAGCACCCGTGCGATCTCCATCATCGTGGCCCAGAAGAACGGGATGTGTTCGAATGCCTGGCCGGAGAGCACGAAGTCGGCACTGTTGGACTTCACCGGAATCCGGTACGGCTTGGTCATGACCGCATCCACGTTCGGCCCGTTGCGCACATCGACGCCCACATAGTCGATGTCGTGCTCACCGAGCATGTCTCTGTGCGTGACACTCTGCCTGTCGGACACGCGCGATCCCAGATCCACGAGCTTCAGCCGCCGGCCTGTCGGCATGTACTCCTGGACACAGAGTTCCATCTGATCGTAGGCAGACTGGTGCATGTGTGTTCCTCTCGGTCACGTCTGCTGGAGTGGTGCAGTCGTGCGGACACTCGGCGATCGAGAGTGATGCTATGCGGTGAATTCAGCCGGGATGGTAGCCCCGCTGATCTCCTCCATCGATCGGGTGGCGGCCGACCTCGGCGGGAATTCGCGGCTCTCATGCTCAGCGGCGGACGTCCGGACCGCTCCTCGTTTCTGCATGACGAAGCTCCCGTGCCGGATCCCCGCTCGAGCCGGGGCGGTTCAGGCAGGACCGCCCGGACGCCGCGAGCCGTTCTCGTCCTGCTCGTCCGCCTCGCCCAGGCGGTTGAACCGGTTGAGCAGCCGGGCGAGTTCGGCGATCTCCGCTCGGTTCCAGCCCTCCAGCTTGCGTACGTAACGCTGCCGGCGCGCGCTCCGTACCGCGGAGAACCGGGTCCGGCCGACCTCCGTGAGATCGACCAGTGAGGCCCGGCCGTCGGCGGGGTCCGGCTCGCGGGTGACCAGACCCAGCTCCTCCAGGGCGCGCAGCTGGCGACTCATGGTCGCCTTGCCGACGCCGAAGTAGGCGGCGAGGTCGGTGGCGCGCTGCTGTCCGGCGTCCTCCAGCCGTACCAGCAGCCCGTACGCCGCCGGCTCCAGATCCGGATGCACCTCGCGTGCCATCTCGCCCGAGGAGGCGCGGGCGCGGCGGAGGAAGACGGCCAACTCCCGTTCAAGCGCGAGAAAGGCGTGGTCAGCGCCGTTCAGCGGCTCGGCGCTCGCGGCGCTCTCGGCTCCGTTGGCCCTGCTGTTGTGCACGTCGGCGACCTCTCCGGGTTTCCTCGGCGGGGAACTTTTCTTTCAGCGGCGATGGTCTCCGCAGCTCGTCCAGTATTTCGCAGGATTAGACCAACGGCAGCAGACTGCGCCCCTTCATCCCACCTTTCCACGCGCGTAGCGTCGGCGTGTGGCATGTCCACATCCAAAGACGTGCTCCCCTCGAGGTCACCGGAGGCACGCCATGTCCGTGCGCGGATGGTTTCTCCTCGCCCTGCCCCCTCGTGATCGCCCTGCCCGGTACGGCGTCCACCGCAGCCGCGACCGACCACCCCGACCACCCCGACCGCCACCCGGAGCTCAACTGGATGGGTTCCACCGTCCAGTTTCACGAACCGGGCATTCCCGGCGCCGTTCCGGCCCCCACCGCCTCCGCCACCGTCGAAGGCGTCGACGTCAGCAGCCATCAGGGCAAGGTCAATTGGTCCGCCCTCTGGAGCAGCGGCGTGCGCTTCGCCTATGTCAAGGCCAGCGAAGGAAACTACTACCGCAATCCCTACGTCGCCCAGCAGTACAACGGCTCGTACAAGATCGGCATGATCCGCGGCGCGTACCACTTCGCGACGCCCAGCGACTCCGGCGGCGCCAACCAGGCGAACTACTTCGTCGACCACGGCGGCGGCTGGTCGGGCGACGGCAAGACCTGCCGGGCGTGCTCGACATCGAGTACAACCCGTACGGGGCCACCTGCTACGGCCTCAGCCGGTCCGCGATGGTCAACTGGATCCGGGACTTCACCAGCACCTACAAGGCGCGGACCGGCCGCGACGCGGTGATCTACACGACCACCGACTGGTGGACGCAGTGCACCGGGAACAACGGCGGTTTCGGCTCGGCCAACCCCCTGTGGGTCGCCCGCTACAACACCACGCCCGGCACGCTGCCAGCCGGCTGGGACACCCACAGGTTCTGGCAGTACACCTCGACCGGACCGATCGTCGGTGACCACAACAAGTTCAACGGGGCGTACGACCGGCTCCAGGCGCCGGCCCGCGGCTGTCCGGCCACCGTCCCGCACCGGCGGCCTCCCCGGACCACCCCGGGTGCTCCGGGGAGGCCGTCGTCATGCCATGGCGCAAATTGCACCCCTTGCCCCCCTCCCGCTGAACCGTCCAAACCCTTCTGAACAGGTACTTGAGTAGATCCGAAGACTGCTTCCCTGAGTTAGGTTTCAGCCAACCCAGTGAGGCACATAAGGGGGGCATGAGCCATGTCAATGAACCAGCTGCGAGTCCCAGCGGCGGAGTAACCCGGTCCCCCAGGGGCGCAGACCGGGCAGCCCTGACGATCCACACCATCGCGGACATCGCGGCGGGCATCCTCATCCTGTGGATCCTGATGTACGTGCTCGAGGCGAACCAGGCGAATGGTCTGGTGAGTTTTGTGCAGGATGCGGCGAACTGGCTCGCGGGCTGGTCCCAGGATCTGTTCACCATGGAGACGGACTGGCTGCGGGTGCTGCTCAACTACGGGATACCCGCCGGTCTCTACCTGCTGATCGGGCATAAGCTGGCAGCCAGGCTTCGCGGCCTCTGACGTATGCGCAGCCTCTGACGCAGGGGCCGCTCCGCGAGGGTGGCGGGGACCATCGCGTTCGGCCCTTCCGTGGCTGCGGGACATGGCGTGAGCTGCGGGACATGGCGTGCGGGACGGATGCAGCCCCCGGCCGACGGGCCGGGGGCTGCGTTCGCGTCCGCGTCACCGCTGTGCCGCGGTCGGACCGCCCGGGCCGCGTCAGGCGGCCGCGGGCATCGCGGCGACGTCCGATTCCAGCGCCAGTTCCAGCACCTGACGCACGTCGGAGACCAGGTGCACGGTCAACTCGTCGCGTACGGCGGTCGGCACGTCGTCCAGATCCGGCTCATTCCTCTTGGGGATCACCACCGTGGTGATCCCGGCGCGCTGCGCCGCCAGCAGCTTCTGTTTGACGCCCCCGATCGGCAGGACCCGCCCGGTCAGCGACACCTCGCCGGTCATCGCCACATCCGTACGGACCCGGCGGCCGGAGAGCAGCGACGCCAGCGCGGCCGTCATGGTGATGCCCGCGCTCGGGCCGTCCTTGGGGACGGCCCCGGCCGGAACGTGCAGGTGGACGCCGCGCTCCTTCAGGTCGGCGACGGGGAGTTCCAGCTCCGCGCCGCGGCTGCGCAGATAGGAGAGCGCGATCTGCGCCGACTCCTTCATCACATCACCGAGCTGGCCGGTGAGCTGCAGCCCGCTGCCGCCGGTCTCCGGGTCGGCGAGCGATGCCTCTATATAGAGGACGTCGCCGCCCGCGCCGGTGACCGCGAGTCCGGTGGCGACACCCGGCACGGCGGTCCGCCGCTCCTCCGGGTCCTGGGCGGACTCCGGCACGTGGTGCGGCTGTCCGATCAGCGCGCGCAGGCCGTCAGGACCGATGGTCACCGGCAGTTCCTGATCGCCGAGCTCGTGCTTCGCCGCGATCTTGCGGAGCAGCCGGGCGACGGCCCGCTCCAGATTCCGTACGCCCGCCTCGCGGGTGTACTCCCCGGCGAGCCTGCGCAGCGCGCCGTCCTCCAGCACGACCTCTCCGGGCTCGAGACCGGCCCGCTCCAACTGGCGTGCGAGCAGGTGGTCGCGGGCGATGGTGACCTTCTCGTCCTCGGTGTATCCGTCCAGCCGGACCAGTTCCATCCGGTCCAGCAGCGCCTCCGGGATCGCCTCCAGGACGTTGGCCGTGGCGAGGAAGACCACGTCGGACAGGTCCAGCTCCACCTCCAGGTAGTGGTCCCGGAAGGTGTGGTTCTGCGCCGGGTCGAGGACTTCGAGCAGGGCCGCGGCCGGGTCGCCGCGGAAGTCGGAGCCCACCTTGTCGATCTCGTCGAGCAGGACCACCGGGTTCATCGACCCGGCCTCCTTGACGGCCCGGACGATGCGGCCGGGCAGCGCGCCGACGTACGTACGCCGGTGGCCGCGGATCTCGGCCTCGTCCCGGACGCCGCCGAGCGCGACGCGGACGAACTTCCGTCCCATGGCGCGGGCGACGCTCTCGCCGAGCGAGGTCTTTCCGACGCCCGGCGGGCCGACGAGCGCGAGCACCGCACCGCCACGGCGGCCGCCGACGACGCCGAGGCCGCGGTCCGCGCGGCGCTTGCGCACCGCGAGGTACTCGGTGATGCGCTCCTTCACGTCGTCCAGACCGGCGTGATCGGCGTCGAGGACGTCCTTCGCGCCGGGAATGTCGTACGCGTCCTCGGTGCGCTCGTTCCACGGCAGCTCCAGGACGGTGTCCAGCCAGGTGCGGATCCAGCTGCCCTCGGGGCTCTGGTCGGAGGACCGCTCGAGCTTGTCGACCTCCTTGAGGGCGGCTTCGCGGACCTTCTCCGGCAGGTCGGCGGCCTCGACCCGGGCGCGGTAGTCGTCGGACTCGTCCCCGGGGTCGTCACTCAGGTCGGACAGCTCCTTGCGGACCGCCTCGAGCTGACGCCGGAGCAGGAATTCGCGCTGCTGCTTGTCGACGCCCTCCTGGACGTCCTTGGCGATGGACTCGGCGACGTCCTGCTCGGCGAGGTGCTCGCTGAGCCAGCTGACGGCGAGCTTGAGACGGGCCACCGGGTCGGCGGTCTCCAGCAGCTGGACGCGCTGCTGGACATTGAGGAACGGCGAGTACCCGGAGTTGTCGGCGAGCTGGGACACATCGTCGATCTGCTGCACCCGGTCCACGACCTGCCAGGCTCCGCGCTTGCGCAGCCAGCTGGTGGCCAGGGCCTTGTACTCCTTCATCAGTTCGGTGACCGAACCCGGCAGAGGGTCGGGAGTGACCTCCTCGATCAGGGTCCCCTCGATCCAGAGCGCGGCGCCGGGCCCGGTGGTGCCGGCCCCGACACGCACCCGGCTCACGCCGCGGATCAGCGCACCGGGGTCGCCGTCGGAGAGCCTGCCCACCTGTTCGACGGCGCCGAGCGTGCCGACGGCGGCGTACGTCCCCTCGACCCGGGGCACCAGCAGCACCTGCGGCTTCCCTCCCCCACGGCCTTCGGAGGGCGAGGCGCCCCCGGAACGGGCGGCGGCCTGGGCGGCCTCCACCGCGGCGCGTACATCGGTGTCGGACAGGTCCAGCGGCACCACCATCCCGGGCAGCACGACCTCTTCGTCGAGCGGCAGCACAGGCAGGGTGAGCGGTGTGGACGTCGAAGCCATGATCTCCCCTTCGGCAGTCAAGTTGAGCGCTAATGACTCAATGCACGGAGTGCCCGGGGTGTTCCCCGGAACGCGTTCGCTGTGAGCGATCACTCTCGGAGGCCGCATCCCCGGGGCGGATCCGCCCCGGGGAACAGGGAACGGCCGTGGCGCAATGGGACGCTCTTGACCGCTTCCCACAGTGATCGATTCCGCCGAGGGGATCGGCGGAAGATCGTATGACTGGCCCAGCGTGGGGCTGCCGTCCGCCGCGTACCGCCTGGGCCGCTACGGCTTCCTGGCCGCACAGCCCCGCGACGGCGGCCTGCGCGCCCTGCGCGACCCGCAGGTGGCCGAGCTCGAGGACGGGCCCGCCGGGCATCACGCAGCCGCGCCCGACTCGTAGTGATCATCGCCACAGCTAACATAATTCGCTATACATCCACTGGTTCCCGAATAGCCTAGGAGGCGACCAACTGGGCCTATTTGCAGGGGGATTCATATGCAGAAGACCATGACGGCGAAGCGGAAGCGTGCATTCATCGGGGCGGTGACCTTACTGGCCGTCGCCGCGCCGACGGTCCAGGCCGTGGCCGCCGAAATCAGCGGCAGCCGCATTCCGTTCTCCATAGCCACCTCGGGCAGCAAGGAGGACGGCGACCGCTGGAACGGGAAGAGCAGCGGCAAGGCCAAGGCCTGCGGCGATGTACCGGTGAACGACTCCCGGACCTTCAGCGGGTACATCTACCACGACAGGTCGTGGGCGCCCGACCCGAAGATCGCATCCGTGTCGAAGAATTACTCATCCCGTTACGGCTGCGGCTCCTACAAGAGCACCAGCCGAAGCAACAAGTACTACACCAAGGCATCGTGGGCCGGTATCCCCGGGAGCCGCGCCTACGGTCACGTCAACGCCCAGAACTGACAGGAATACTGTGTCTCTCGACACCGATCCCGCCGCGACCGGCTCAGCGCCGGTCGCGGCGGTCGAGGGCGTTACGGTCCAGTACGGATCCCTGGTCGCCCTCAAGAGCGTTTGCCTCGGCTTTTCCCCCGGCGTAACCGGCCTGCTGGGGCCGAACGGAGCCGGAAAGAGCACCTTGTTGTCGCTCCTGAGCACGGCGCAGCAGCCCAAGCACGGCACGGTCACCCTGTTCGGCGAACAGGCCGTGAACCGCGCCCAGGTGCGCAAGCTGCGTGAGCGCATCGGTGTGCTCCCGCAGTCGTTCGGTTTCTATCCGCGCTTCACCGCGCTGGAGTTCGTCGAATACGCCGCCTGGCTCCGGAGAATGCCGTCGCGGCAGCGTCGCGACCAGGCCCGCGAAGCACTGCAGTCGGTCGAGATGCAGAAGTACGCCGACCGGCGGATGGGAGAGCTCTCCGGCGGCATGCTCCGCAGGGTGGGCATCGCTCAGGCCGTGGTCAACCAACCGGCTCTGGTGCTGCTCGACGAGCCCACCGTGGGCCTCGACCCGGCTCAACGCGTAGGGTTCCGAACCCTCATCAAGAATCTCGGTGAGCGCACGGCCGTCGTCATGAGCACGCATCTGGCCGAGGACGTGGCCCACACATGCGACCGGATCTCGGTGCTCCTCGGGGGACAGGTCCGCTTCACCGGAAGTCTGTCCGAACTGTGCCGTCTGCCCGACGCGGCTGCCGGTACGGATACGGATACGTCAGTGGGCGGGGGCTCCGTCGAAGCCGGATATCTGCATCTGGTCGGTCCTGAAGGAGCCGCTCTGTGATCCGCATCCTGTGGACCGAGATGCGCCGTGGCGAAGCGAAGTGGGTCGCCGGTCTGCTGGCCCTGATCGGTGGCACCTACTTCCTGAGTGCCGATCCTGCGGAGAGCGACTGGATCGGTTGGTGGACCCAGGCGAGCATCGAGGTAGAGATCTTCGCCGTCATGGTGATGGGCCCGCTGATGAGCACCGTCGCCGCCTGGGGAGCCGGACGATCACAGCGGTACCGGACCCGTGCCTGGACGGACACCGCGGCCAGGAGCGTCTGGACGCAGACCGTCGTCCTGTGGCTGGCGACCTGGCTGTGGGCTCTGCTCGGCTACGCGCTCCTGGCGTTCATCGCCCTGCAGCGCACGGCAAGCATCAGCGCGGTCACCGAGCCGGTCTGGACACCGCTGATTCTCGGGGCCGCGATGATCGGGCTGGAGACGGCCGCCGGAGTCGCCGCCGGATCCCTGTCGCCCTCCCGTATCGTCGCGCCCGTCGTCGGCATCATCTGGTACGGCCTTCTGGTCGCCCTCGCCGGGAACGCCGGCTCCCGGATGTCCTCTCTCTTTCCGGCCATCGACGAGCACTGGGACATGTCCTTCCTCCCGAACGACTCCCGCCTGCTCACTGCGGCCGGATGGTGCCTGGCAGCCGGTCTGGTCCTGCTCTCGCTCCCCGCATTGCTGCGTCGGCACGCCGTTCGGCCGCGCCCGTACACCCTGATCCCCGCCGTCCTCGCGGCAGCGGTCGCGGCCGGCGTGCTGCTGGACCACCGCGCCCCGAAGGTCGAGTTGGCCTGGGCCGTGGAAGCACCGCAGCCCGACCGGCCCACGTGCACCACCTCCGGGCGGACCACCGCCTGCCTGTGGCCCCAAGAGCGCCATCTGATGCCTCAGCTGCGCGATGCCGTGAAGTCCGTCGACAGCAGACTGGGCCCCGTTCCGGGACTGAACCGCACCTTCTACGAGCGGGGGCTCGTACCCCGGGGCCGTGGCCACACGGCCGAACTCACCGTCATGTCACCGGGCATCACCCGGGACGCGCTGACGGACGACATGCTCGCCGCGTCCCTCCCCGCAGCTCCTTCACAGTGCGAACCCCATCTGCTCAAAGCCATCGGTGACTACCCGGACACCTACTTCTTCGAGGCGGTCGTCCGCGGCCGGGCCGGAGCACCGTCCGAGTACATGGGCGAGAAGTTCGGCGCCGCGGTCGAGGAGTTCCGAGCTGCGTCCCGGCCGGAGCAGGACCGGTGGATCGCCTCGGCGGCCGACAGCATCCGCGACTGCCGTGCCGTCCCCCCGCTCCCCAAGTGACTCAGTGAGTGACCACCACCGAATGAACGCAGCCGTCGCCTACGCCCGCAGCCGCAAGCTTCCGCGGGCCGCGCTCGTGAGCCTGGCCATCGCCTTCGCGGCCACTCTCTACGCGGGCCGGCAGGTGCAGATCCCGCAGCTCCGCTATCTCTCGGATTTCAGCGTGCCGCTCGCCGCGACCGTTCCCGTCGCGCATGCGGTCGTCCTCGCGACCACGCTGTTCTCCCCGATGGCCGACCTCGAGCACACGGCCGCCCAACCGATGCGCCGCTACCGCGCCACCCACATGGCAGTCCTGCTCGCCCTCGGTGCCGTCCTTGCCGCGCTGCCGCTGGCCGGAGGCCTGGCCCCGGACGTCTGCACGGCTGCTGTCCGGAACGTCACGGGCTACCTGGGACTGGCCATGATCGGCGCCCGCGTCTTCGGCAGCGGCCTGGCCTGGCTCCTGCCACTGGCCATGTTCGCGCCGACCCTCCTCCTCGGCGTAGGTGTCGACAACACACCGGAGACCTGGGCCTGGTCCATCCACAGCGCCTCCAGCACCTCCGCCGCGGTCATCGCGGCAGCCCTCTGGTTCGTCGGACTGGTCGCAGCCGCCACCGGGGGACCCCGCCGGAACGAGCGCGCCGAGCGGCAGTAGCAGCGCTGCTGCGCGATGGGCCGCGCCGCGCCCGCTCACCCTCCCGGCAGCGCAGCAGTGACCGGCAACCACGGCTGCCCAGGGCTCGTACGCTGGTCGGTGCACATCGCATCACGTGCCTCGCGCCCGCTGAGAGGAGCCCGTCAGCCATGGTCCCGACGACCGGAGACACCCCGCCAGTCACCGTGGACCGCCGGGAGGGCCCATACGGCGAGGTCGCGCTGCGGCAGCGCGGCGAGGACTTCGAGATCATCGCCAACGGCTGCTTCCTCATGGACACCTCGGACGGCCGCTCCGAGCGACTGCTGATCGACGCTGCGCTCGGCGCGCTGTCCGCAGAGCGCGCCCACGCCTCGCCCTCGCTGCTGATCGGCGGCCTGGGCGTCGGCTTCTCCCTCGCTCACGCCGCCGCGGAACAGCGCTGGGGCCGGATCACCGTCGTCGAACGCGAGGAGGCCGTGATCGACTGGCACCGTTCCGGGCCGCTCGCACGGATCTCCGCGGAGGCGCTCGCCGACCCGCGCACCGGGATCGTCCGGGCCGACCTGGTCGAATTCATCCGCAGCGCGCCCGATGGGGGCACCTCCCACGCCCCTGAGGCTGTGGGGGAGTACGACGCGCTCTGCCTGGACATCGACAACGGCCCGGACTGGACCGTCACCCCGGACAACGACAGCCTGTACGGTCCCGCAGGCCTCGCCGCCTGCCACGATCGGCTGAGTCCCGGCGGTGTGCTGGCCGTCTGGTCCGCACGGCCGTCCACCGCTTTCGAACGCGCCATGAGGAATGCCGGGTTCATCGACGTAACAACCGAAGAGATGCCGGTTGCCCGGGGCGTCCCCGACGCAGTCCATCTCGCGATTCGCCCTGCGTAGCCGAGGTGCGCACCGTGCCCGTACGCTGCTGCCAGCAAAGACCGTAAGAGGCTCGGCAGGCACGCGCGGACACGCAGGAACACGCAGGAACACGCAGGAACACGCAGGAACACGCAGGAACACGCAGGGGCGGGCAATGGAGCAGACACACAACGGCGCGGTCGGCGGCGCGATGGCCACTCCCGGTGCCCAGCGACGCGTCCTGGTGGTCGAGGACGACTCGACGATCGTCGATGCCATCGCGGTCCGGTTGCGTGCCGAGGGCTTTCAGGTGCAGACGGCCATGGACGGCCCGGCCGCCGTCGACACCGCCGAGGCCTGGCAGCCCGACCTGCTGGTTCTCGACATCATGCTGCCCGGCTTCGACGGGCTCGAGGTGTGCCGGCGGGTACAGGCCCAGCGGCCCGTACCGGTGCTGATGCTGACCGCCCGCGACGACGAGACCGACATGCTCGTGGGCCTCGGCGTCGGCGCCGACGACTACATGACCAAGCCGTTCTCGATGCGGGAGCTGGCGGCGCGGGTGCATGTGCTGCTGCGGCGTGTGGAGCGGGCGACACAGGCCGCGATCACCCCGCGCACCGGAATCCTGCGGCTCGGCGAGCTGGAGATCGACCACGCGCAGCGGCGGGTACGGGTGCGCGGCGACGACGTGCACCTGACGCCGACCGAGTTCGACCTGCTGGTCTGCCTCGCGAACACGCCGCGCGCGGTGCTCTCCCGGGAGCAGCTGCTCGCCGAGGTGTGGGACTGGGCGGACGCCTCCGGCACCCGCACCGTCGACAGCCACATCAAGGCGCTGCGCCGGAAGATCGGCGCGGAGCGGATCCGTACGGTCCACGGGGTGGGCTACGCGCTGGAGTCCCCGGCGGCCCCCGCCCCGTGAGGAAACGGCCGCCCCTGCGATCCGTGATGTCAGGCCTGTGGGCCCGGCTCTGGGAGGCGCTTCGGCCGCTGGACCCGTACCGCTCGGTGAAGGCCGCGCTCGGCGCGCTGGTGATCGTGTCGGTGACCATCACCACCCTGCTGGTGTTCGTCGCGATCCACACCGACACCGAGCTGCGGATCGTCACCATCTTCTCGATCATCGCCACGATGCTGATCACCCAGTTCGTGGCGCACGGGCTGACCTCGCCGCTGGACGAGATGAAGACCGTCGCCCGCGCGATGGCGAACGGCGACTACGGGCGCCGGGTACGGGCGGTCCGGCGCGACGAGCTGGGCGAGCTCGCCGCGACCTTCAACTACATGGCCGCCGACCTGGAGGCCGTGGACCGGCACCGCAAGGAGCTGGTGGCGAATGTCTCGCACGAGCTGCGCACCCCGATCGCGGGGCTGCGGGCCGTGCTGGAGAACGTCGTGGATGGGGTGTCCGAGGCCGACCCGGAGACCATGCGGACCGCGCTGCGGCAGACCGAGCGGCTCGGGCGTCTGGTGGAGACCCTGCTCGACCTGTCCCGGCTGGACAACGGTGTCGTACCGCTGCGGACCCAACGCTTCGAGGTGTGGCCGTACCTCTCGGGCGTGCTGCGGGAGGCCAGTCTGGCCGCCGCGGCCCGCGGGCATGGCGGCGGCCCCGGCTCGCACGCCCGGGCGGACGTCCATCTGCACCTGGACGTCTCGCCGCCCGAGCTGACCGCGCACGCGGACGCCGAGCGGCTGCACCAGGTGGTGGCGAATCTGGTCGACAACGCGGTCAAGCACAGCCCGGCGCACGGCCGCGTCACGCTGCGTGCCCGGCGCGGTGCGGACGGCCCCGGAAGCCTGGACCTGGAGGTGCTGGACGAGGGGCCGGGCATCCCGGAGGCGGAGCGGCATCGCATCTTCGAGCGCTTCAACCGCGGCAGCGTCTCGACCCCGCACGGGCCGGGGAGCGACGGCGGTACGGGACTGGGGCTCGCGATCGCACGCTGGGCGGTGGATCTGCACGGCGGCAGCATCGGAGTGGCCGAATCCCCTCGCGGCTGCCGGATACGCGTCACCCTCCCGGGCACCGGCAAGGCGACGGGTTGACGTAGGGTCGAAGCGGAAGTGCACTTCCGGGGGGCTGAAGGTTGCCCCGGACGTGGATACGGAAGGACAGGCGACCCGAAACGGTTGCGGCGAGCATGCCGCCGCCGAGATCGGACGATCCCGTTCCGGTGCAGAACTTTCGGTTTTTCCCGCCAAATCCTGCGCCGAAACCCGTCGATCAATGTGACTTGCGCGACGACTGGGCGGCCCGGCCTGCACCGAGCGGTGTAAGAGGCGTAGCCTTTATTTCCGCTGTCCACCACCTTAGGAAGCGGAAGAGGGCGGTTGCCGCCGTGTCGCCACAGTCCCCCAACACCTCGAGCATCTCGACAGACGAAGACGGGCAGGGGAAGAACCCTTCGTCCGCCTTCGGACCGAACGAGTGGCTCGTCGACGAGATCTACCAGCAGTACCTCCAGGACCCGAACTCGGTCGACCGAGCCTGGTGGGACTTCTTCGCCGACTACAAGCCGGGCCAGGACACCAGCTCTGCGGCTGCCTCGCCGCCGCAGGCGAAGACCGGGGCGGCAGCCCCGGCATCGCCCGTCGCGGCGCAGACTGCTGCGCCGAGCGCCGACGCCACCCAGGCCAAGCCGGCCGCGGGTGCGCCGACCGCCGCGAAGGGCCGGGCCGCGGGCGCTCAGGCTCCGGCCGCGGGCGCTTCCACGGATACGGCCGCGCCGCAGAAGGCTGCCCCGGCGGCCCAGCAGGCCCCGGCCGCGGGCAGTGCCTCCACGGCCGCCGCGCAGCAGCCGGCCCCGGCAGCCGCGCCGGCAGCTCCGGCCAAGCAGGCAGCCGCTGCCGGCAAGACGGCCGAGCCGGCCGCCCCCGCCAAGCCCGCAGCGGCCGCCGCCGCCGGGAACGGGCCGGAGCTCGTACCCCTGCGCGGTCCGTCCGCCGCCGTGGCGAAGAACATGAACGCCTCGCTGGAGCTGCCGACGGCCACGTCCGTCCGCGCGGTCCCGGTGAAGCTGCTGTTCGACAACCGCATCGTCATGAACAACCACCTCAAGCGCGCTCGCGGCGGCAAGGTGTCCTTCACGCACCTCATCGGCTACGCCATGGTGCAGGCGCTGAAGGCGATGCCGTCGATGAACTACTCGTTCGCGACGAAGGACGGCAAGCCGACCCTCGTCAAGCCCGAGCACATCAACCTCGGCCTCGCCATCGACCTGGTCAAGCCGAACGGCGACCGCCAGCTCGTCGTCGCGGCGATCAAGAAGGCCGAGACGCTCAACTTCTTCGAGTTCTGGCAGGCGTACGAGGACATCGTCCGCCGCGCCCGGAACAACAAGCTGACGATGGACGACTTCAGCGGCGTCACCGCGTCACTGACGAACCCCGGCGGCATCGGCACCGTGCACTCGGTGCCGCGGCTGATGCCCGGCCAGGGCCTGATCATCGGCGTCGGCTCGATGGACTACCCCGCGGAGTTCCAGGGCACCTCGCAGGACACCCTGAACAAGCTGGGCATCTCCAAGGTCATGACGCTGACCAGCACGTACGACCACCGTGTGATCCAGGGCGCCGCCTCCGGCGAGTTCCTGCGGATCATGAACCAGCTTCTGCTCGGCGAGAACGAGTTCTTCGACGAGATCTTCAAGTCGCTGCGCATCCCGTACGAGCCGGTCCGCTGGCTCCGTGACATCGACGTGAGCCACGACGACGACGTCACCAAGGCCGCGCGCGTCTTCGACCTGATCCACTCCTACCGGGTCCGCGGCCATGTCATGGCCGACACCGACCCGCTGGAGTACAAGCAGCGCAAGCACCCCGACCTCGACATCATCGAGCACGGCCTCACCCTGTGGGACCTGGAGCGCGAGTTCGCGGTCGGCGGCTTCGCCGGCAAGTCGATGATGAAGCTGCGCGACATCCTGGGCGTGCTGCGCGACTCGTACTGCCGCACCACCGGCATCGAGTTCATGCACATCCAGGACCCCAAGCAGCGCAAGTGGATCCAGGACCGCGTCGAGCGCCAGCACACCAAGCCGGAGCGCGAGGAGCAGCTGCGGATTCTGCGCCGGCTCAACGCCGCAGAGGCCTTCGAGACCTTCCTGCAGACGAAGTACGTCGGCCAGAAGCGCTTCTCGCTGGAGGGCGGCGAGTCCGTCATCCCGATGCTCGACGCCGTGATCGACTCGGCCGCCGAGTCCCGTCTGGACGAGGCCGTCATCGGCATGGCCCACCGCGGCCGGCTGAACGTGCTCGCCAACATCGTGGGCAAGTCGTACGCGCAGATCTTCCGCGAGTTCGAGGGCAACCTCGACCCGAAGTCGATGCACGGCTCCGGCGATGTGAAGTACCACCTGGGCGCCGAGGGCACCTTCACGGGCCTGGACGGTGAGCAGATCAAGGTCTCGCTCGCCGCCAACCCCTCCCACCTGGAGGCCGTCGACCCGATCGTCGAGGGTGTCGCGCGCGCCAAGCAGGACATCATCGGCAAGGCGGGCACGGACTTCACGGTCCTGCCGATCCAGCTGCACGGTGACGCGGCCTTCGCGGGCCAGGGTGTGGTCGCGGAGACGCTCAACATGTCGCAGCTGCGCGGCTACCGCACCGGCGGCACCGTGCACATCGTGATCAACAACCAGGTCGGCTTCACCGCCGCCCCGGCGGCCTCGCGCTCCTCGATGTACTGCACCGATGTGGCGCGGATGATCGAGGCGCCGATCTTCCACGTCAACGGCGACGACCCGGAGGCCGTGGTCCGCGTGGCGCGGCTGGCCTTCGAGTTCCGCCAGGCGTTCAACAAGGACGTGGTGATCGACCTCGTCTGCTACCGCCGCCGCGGTCACAACGAGGCGGACAACCCGTCCTTCACGCAGCCGCTGATGTACGACCTGATCGACAAGAAGCGCTCGGTGCGCAAGCTCTACACCGAGTCCCTGATCGGCCGTGGCGACATCACGCTGGAAGAGGCCGAGCAGGCACTGCAGGACTACCAGGGTCAGCTGGAGAAGGTCTTCACCGAGGTCCGGGAGGCCACCGCGGCTCCGGCCCCGACGGAGGTCCCCGAGGCCCAGCCGGAGTTCCCCGTCACGGTGAACACCGGGATCTCCCAGGAGGTCGTCAAGCGGATCGCCGAGTCGCAGGTCACCGTCCCCGACCGGATCACCGTCCATCCGCGACTGCTGCCGCAGCTGCAGCGCCGCGCGGCGATGGTCGAGGACGGCACGATCGACTGGGCGATGGGCGAGACCCTCGCCATCGGCTCGCTGCTGATGGAGGGCACCCCGGTCCGGCTGTCCGGCCAGGACTCCCGCCGCGGCACGTTCGGCCAGCGGCACGCGGTGCTCGTCGACCGGGAGACCGGCGACGACTACACACCGCTGCTGTACCTGTCCGAGGACCAGGCCCGCTACAACATCTACGACTCGCTGCTCAGCGAGTACGCGGCGATGGGCTTCGAGTACGGCTACTCGCTGGCCCGCCCCGAAGCGCTCGTGCTCTGGGAGGCCCAGTTCGGTGACTTCGTCAACGGCGCGCAGACCGTCGTCGACGAGTTCATCTCCTCCGCCGAGCAGAAGTGGGGCCAGACCTCCGGCGTCACCCTGCTGCTGCCGCACGGCTACGAGGGACAGGGCCCGGACCACTCCTCGGCCCGTATCGAGCGCTTCCTCCAGGTGTGCGCCCAGAACAACATGACGGTCGCCATGCCGACGCTGCCGTCGAACTACTTCCATCTGCTGCGCTGGCAGGTCCACAACCCGCACCACAAGCCGCTGGTCGTCTTCACCCCGAAGTCGATGCTCCGGCTCAAGGCCGCGGCGTCGAAGACGGAGGAGTTCACCGACGGCAACTTCCGCCCGGTGATCGGCGACACCGGTGTGGAGAGCGGCGCCGTGGAGGCGTCGGCGATCCGCAAGGTCGTCTTCACCTCCGGCAAGGTCTACTACGACCTGGCGGCGGAGCGGGAGAAGCGGGGCGCCACCGACACGGCCATCGTCCGGCTCGAGCGCCTGTACCCGCTGCCGGGGCGCGAGCTCCAGACCGAGCTCGCCAAGTACCCGAACGCGGAGAAGTTCGTGTGGGCCCAGGAGGAGCCGGCGAACCAGGGTGCGTGGCCGTTCGTCGCGATCAACCTGATCGACTACCTGGACCTGGCAGTCGGCGCCGATGTCCCGCACAAGGAGCGCCTGGTCCGGGTCTCCCGGCCGCACTCCTCCTCCCCGGCGGTGGGCTCGGCGAAGCGCCACCAGGCGGAGCAGCAGGCCCTGGTCAACGAGGTCTTCGGCAGCTGACCCGCGGCACGCTTCACGGAACGGGCCGGGCCCCCACCGCGAGGGTGGGGGCCCGGCCCGTTGCGCTGTGTCCTGTTCGCTGTGCCGGGGCCTGCCCGCGTACGGGCGGTACGGCGTACGGCGCGCGTGCCCGCTCAGCCCAGATACGGCTCGAAGTCCCAGTAGGGACGCGACCTCTTGCGCGCCGCGAGCGTATGCGGATGCTGCGCGCCGAGCGTCCGGGTGAGCCGTTGCAGAGCGTCGTCCTCGAGCTTCCCGGCCTCCTCGTCCTCACGCAGCGCCCGCAGGTCGGCGGCGAGGGCCACCTCGCAGGAGAGCGTCAGCGGGTGCTCCGGGCCGAGCGCCCGCTGAGCCCTGCGCAGCGTGTCCCGGCTGAGCTCCATCGCGCTCTCCAGCCGCCCGTTGAAGCTGCGCCCGCTCGTCGCGTTGAGCGCGCAGCCCAGCACCCAGGGGTGGTCCTCGCCGAGTGCCGCCTTCAGGCCGGCGAGGGCCGCCTCGAACATCGAGAGCGCGTCGGCCCGTTCACCGGCCGCCTGGAGGACCAACCCGACGTTGGACAGCATTCCGGTGGTGATCGGATGGGCGGGCCCCAGCAGCGCGCGGAGGGCGGTGTCCGCCTCGCTGGTCAGTTCGCGGGCCACCGACAGCGGGCCGTGTTCGCGGAGGTAGCTGCCGTAGTCGGCCATCAGCAGCAGCGTGGCGGGGTTGGAGCGTCCGTGCACCTGCTCCACCTGCTCCAGCAGCGTGCCCAGCATCCCTCCGGCCTCCCGCGAGCTGCCCGCGCGCCGCTCGCAGAGCGCCAGGTTGTGCCGGGCCCGCAGGGTCTGCGGATGGTTGGCGCCCAGGATCTGCACATGGAGCCGCATCCCCAGCTCCTGGCGGGCCAGCGCCTCCCGGAAGCGGCCCATCAGCCGCAGGTCGCGGGCGCAGCCGTTCCCCGAGTTGAGCGTCGCCCAGTGCCGGGCGCGGAGCAGGTTCTCGCGCTGGCGCAGTGTCTCCAGGTCGAGTTCGTACGCCTCGGCGTATCTGCCCAGCAGTCGCAGGCCGACGGCGAGGTTGTGCTGAGCGTCGAGCGTGCGTGGCTCGTCCGGGCCGAGCAGCCTGAGCGAGGTCTCCAGCACCTCGCGCTGGAGCTGTAGCGCTTCCGTGTACTGCCCGAGGAAGCGCTGGTCCGCGGCGAGGCTGCTGGCCGCCTGCATCAGGGAGAGCTCGTCGATCTCGGAGGCTTCGCGCAGCCGCTCGACGACGGCCCGGTTCAGCTCGTACGACTGCCGGTACAGGCCCACGTACCGTACGACGCTGCTCTGGTTGAGGGTCAGTTCGAGCATCCGCGGGTCATCCGGGGCGAACATCTCCGACCAGTGTTCCCGGGTCTTCTCGGCCAGCTCCATACCGGTGCGGTACTCACCGCTGCGGAAGCAGTAGTGCAGGCTGTTGAGGATCAGCCGCTGCACCCGCCGGTTGGTGCTGCTGAGGGCGCCGGAGGGTTCCAGGTGCGGCAGCAGCTCCGCGTAGCGCGGCCACTGGCGGCTGTCGCCCGGTTCGCCCGGGTCCGCCGCGGCGAGCAGCCGGCGCACCACCTGCCGGTGCGCCTCCAGATCCTCCTGCGAGGTCAGCTCGCGCACGATGCCGTGCACCAGCCGGTGCATGTGCACGGAGTCCTGCTCGGGGTCCGTCTCGTGGGAGAGGGGCTCCCGGTACTCCCGGGTGATGACCGAGTAGTTGACGAGGGTGTCCAGGGCCCTGGTCCAGCCCGCCAGATCGGTCGAGAGCCAGCTGAGGTGGTCCGGCAGCTCGGCGGTCGGGACCTGCCGCACGAGGCCGAGCGGAATCCGGCCGGGCGCGAAGGCGGTGCACAGGGTGAGCAGTTCGGCGCTGTGCAGCTGCGACTCGCGCAGCCGGTTGATCAGTATGGCCCAGGACGTACGGGAGGAGAGCGGGTAGTCGTCCAGTCCCGCCTGGTCGCCCAGCCCGACGAACTGCCCCTCGCGCACCATGCGCAGATACTCGGGGACGGCCATGTCGGACTCGCCGAGCCAGGCCGCCGCCTGCGCGAGCTGCAGCGGGATGCCCTCGAACTCGACGGCCACCTGGTCGGCCTCGTCGGCGGTGAGCCGGGGGGCGCGGCGCATCAGATAGCCGGTGCTCTCCGCGCGATCGAAGCCGGGGACCTCGGTGACGGCCGTACTGCCGTTGCTCCAGCTGCGGTTGCGGGAGGTGACGAGTACATGCCCGGGGCCGGAGGGCAGCAGCTCGGAGGCGTCGGCGGTGTCGTCCCAGCCGTCGAAGATCAGCAGCCAGCGCCGGTGCGGCTCGCCCCGGCGCAGGGCTTCCCGTACGGCACGGATGCGCTCGCCGGGCTCGGAGCCGGTGCGCAGGTCCAGCTCCTGGGCGAGCTCGCCCAGCCGCTCGCGCTGGGTACCGCGCTGGTCGGAGTTGACCCACCAGACGATGTCGTAGTCGGAGCTGAAGCGGTAGGCGTACTCCGCGGCGATCTGCGTCTTGCCGATGCCGGACATGCCGAGCAGGGCGGCCACGGCGGTGCCCTGCTGTGCGTCCATCAGCTGCTGCTGGAGCTCGTTGAGGATCTCGTCGCGGCCGGTGAACCGGATGTTCCGGCGGGGCACTCCGCCCCAGACTGCGGGCGGGTCGTTGGGGTAGCGGGAGCCGGGCCCGGTCACCGCCCGCTGCGGTGCGCCGGACGGGAGGCCGAGGCGGCCCAGGAGACGGCGCTCGGCTTCCTCGGCTCCGATGCCCCAGAGGTCCACCGGCTCCAGCACCGCGGTGGCGGGGAGCAGGGCGCGGTTGGTGAGGTTGACCGCCGCGAAGCGTTCCGGGTTGTCGGCGACGAGACCGCGGAGGACCTTGTTCCACTCGCCGTCGGGCCGCGGGCCGAGCTGGAAGAACCAGTCGCTGAGCACCAGCAGCACCCGGCCGCTGGCCAGCAGCAGATCCTGGAAGGCGTTCTCCAGCGGGACCTCGCGCGGCGGGTCCCAGCGTTGCAGGGTCGCCCGGTGTCCGTAGCTCCCCAGCCGGTGGGCGATCCAGGTGGCCCATGGGCGGTGGTAACCCGCGAAGACGACGACGAAGTGCTCGGGCTCTTGATCCTTTGCACCGGCACCCGCCGGCTGCCGCTGCACGACCATGCGGCTGTCTCCCTCGCTGCGTCGGGCCGCGCCACACCGCTGCGTGACGTTACGGGCAAGATACCCCACGTCACCGTGGAATGACGCTCTGTCAAGCGTTAGTGGCGAGCTGCTCCCCGGGACCGTCCGAGGCTCTGGTGATGCGTCCTCATCCGTACAGCGAACTCCCGTCCCGTACAAGTGAGTTGTCCTGATCCTAGGACGATGGGCAGGGTTCGGGACACCTGGTCGTGACAACGCTCGTGGCGAGCGCCCGCGGCAGCCCGCTGATCCGCGGTGGCGCCGGGGCGGTCCCGGGCGCGCAGCCAGAAGTCGGCGAGCGCCAGATGCGCGTACGTGCCGTGCAGGACCCCGTCGAAGGGGCGCGGGTCGGGGCGCCAGGGCACCTCGTACGCGGCCTCGGGGCCGGCCCGGTGCAGCGGGGCGAGATCGGCCAGGACGGCGAGTTTGCTGTGCTGGAGTTCATGGACGAGCACATCGGCCAGGTCTTCCGCGGTGGCGGGAACGGTGGCCAGCACAGCTCCGGGCGCGGACCGCAGCGTGGCGCTGGCCTGCTGGGCGTCCGCTGCCACCGCCCGGTGGTCCGGCCGGGCCAGCGGCACGAGGCAGCGCAGCAGGGCGGAGGTCTCGGCGACCCGTTCCGGGTCGGCCGAGGCCATCAGCCGCAGAGCCTCGCGCCAGCGGCGCTGCCACAGCTCCCGCTCGGCGGTGGTCCGCTCGCCGGCGGGCAGCGACTCACCGCCGACTCCCGTGCGCGGAGCGCGGTACGGGTCGAGGTCGTCGAGCACGGCCGGGCTGCCGGGCAGCGGCGGCACGGCCTGCCACGGGGGGCCGGCCGGACTCAGCCGTCCGCCCCGGCGCGTCAGGACGTGTGCCGCGCGTCGGCCGGGGACGGTGATCCGTACGGTGTGCGGCCCCGCGGCGAGCCGGAACCGGGGCTCCTGCGGGTGCAGCACGCCAAGTCCGGGGAGCGCCAACGTCCCGTCAGGGGCGGCCAGGAATGTCCGGAAGACAATCCCGGCGCGCAGCGCCGCACCGGCGGCCACCGCCCCGAAGTGCCCCACGAGCTGCTCCCATCCAGGGCCGGGCGGGGCGGCCAGGGTCTGCGTGAGCCAGCTGCCGACGGCTGGGTAGCCGAGTGTGGTGCGCAGCGCGGCGGGGTCGCTCCGCTCGGCCCGCTCCAGCAGGAGCCAGTGCCGCTCGAAGTCCTCGCGGGCCGGGGGCGGGAGAGCGTCCGGAAGCCGCTCGAGCCGGGTCAGCAGCGACTTCAGGAGCACCAGCCGTCTGCTGTGCAGGGCGCCTTGCAGCAGAACCGCGTCCTCGGAGGCGAACCGGGTGGTGGCCAGACGTGGCAGCGCGTCGCGGACGGCGCTCGGTCCGGTCACGGCAGCTCCCCCCGGCCCACACTGGACCCTCTGGGCACGACCCTTCCTGCCCAGGAGTTCGCAGAAACCTGTCTCGAACGCTTCTGACCGATTCCGCTCGGGGTCTGCCCGATTCAGTTCGCGCCACCGTCGCGCGCCTGCCCCAGGGCGCGTTTCACCGCTAGCGCCGCTGCCCGACGACGGGCCCCGGCTTCCGGTGCGTGCGACCACACGGCGGTGGTGGTGCCCCCGGACGGAGTTGGGGGGAGGCCTCCTCGTACGGGGCATACACGGACGAGCCCGACGGCCCCGCGTGGGCCCGACCGGCCGAGGACGGGGGAGGCGTTCGGAGCGTCGTCGGCCCGGGGCTGGGGCCGGGGCACCCGGGGGCGTGTTTCACGACCTGGCCCAACGAGGCCCGGACTCCGTCCGGGTGGCACCCCTCCCCCGGCCGCCGCTTCGGCCCGGACGGGCCCACGCTGCATGGACGGGCTGGTCCTAGTGCTCCCAGCCTCCCCCGGCCGCCGCTTCGGCCCGGACGGGCCCACGCTGCATGGACGGGCTGGTCCCAGTGCTCCCAGTACCAGGACGGCTTTCGGCCCGCGGACTCCCTCAGCCTCCGGCCGGGGGGACCCCCAGCGGTAGCCGGGTCCCTGGCACCGGACGCCGTGGGCCCCGCCCTCCGGGTGGACGGCGTCACTCCCGAGCCCGCCCTAGCCGCCGTCCTTGGCCCAGGCGTCCGAGGTCTGAGGGGTGTGCCGCAGCACGTCCTCGACCGCCGCCGACAGGACCGGATGCTGCAGATCGCGCAAGGAGCGCAGGTCGACGCCGGTGAGGTCCGGCAGCGGTGGCCCGCCCTCCACGGGACCGTACGGGTCAGCAGCCGCCGTGCTTCGGTGCTTCGGCACCCTCGTCTCCTCCCAGCCGTCTGCCGCAGCCACGGCAGTCAAGGGCTGCACGGTTCTTCCCAAGGCCCGTAAAGCGGAAACCTGTTCGGTCGAGGACCGGTCAGCCGGTCAACCGCTCTCCAGCTCGCGGATCCGTGCCCGGGTCGCCTCGACCTCGCCCCAGTCCACCTCCGCCAGCCCGCTCGCGAGCCGCCTCCACTCCCGGGCCGCGGCGCGGTAGGACTCCAGCGCCGCAGCGTGCCCCTCCGTCAGCTCCAGCACCTGCCCGCGACGGTGCAGGGCACGCGCGGCGAGGACCGAGCCCGCCTCGCCGCCCGCCGCCCGAGCCGCCTCTTCCGCCGCTCTCGCGTACGCCACGGCCGCGGCCGCCTGCGGCGGCCCGGTGGGCTGCGCGTGGAACGCCCTTCGCGCGGAGCCCAGTTCCAGCCATGCCTCCGCCCGTACCCAGCCGTCCTCGGCCCGGCGCGCGGCGCGCTCGAGCAGATAGCTGCCCTCGTACAGATCCGGCAGATGGCGCACCTCGTGGAAGCGCAGCGCCAGGACGCGGCCGAGCAGCAGATTCAGCCGGTCCGTCAGCGGATCGCTGGCCGGGGTCTCGGCCACCGCCTCGCGCAGGACCTCCTCCGCCCGCTCTATCGACGGCCGCCGGCCGTCCGCCAACGCCTGGCCCAGCAGCAGCTCACCCCACTCCGCCAGCACCTCGCGGCGCTGCCGGGTGTTCCGCCGGGTGAGCGAGGCCGCCGCCGCATACGAACTCGCCGCCTCGGCCCGGCTGCCGGCCGCGGAGCAGGTACGGGCCCGGGCCAGCAGACAGCGCAGCCGCAGCCCGTCGTCACCGCCCGCCGCGGCCTCCGCGCGAGCCAGCACGGGCAGCACTTCCGCCGCCTCCCGGCCCGCCATCGGGAGAGCCGCCGCGAGGTCCAGCAGCGCCGTACAGAGCCGCGCGTCCGGATCGCCGTCCGCCGGGTGCCCGGCCGGTGTCTCTGCCGGGGTCGCGCCCGGCAGCGTGCCCAGCGCCGTGTCCAGCGGCGTGTCCAGCCGCGTGTCCGGGGAAGCGAGCAGATCGCATCCCGCCCGCAGCTCGTCCGCGGCCTCCGCGGCGCGGCGCCCGGCGTCCTCCCCGGTACCGGCCAGTGCCAGCAGCACCCGCCCCAGCTGAAGATGGCGCTCCGGGCCCGACGGCGACGGCAGGGCACGCAGGACGCGCTCCGCCGCGGTGAGCTGCACGGAGTCCTTGTTTTCCTGCCACAAGGCGTACCGGACCGCGGCCAGTTCGAGCGCCGCCTCCGTATGCTGCTCACTGCCGGGCGCGGCCAGATCCCTGGCCTGTTCCAGCCGTACGGCCGCCAGGTCCAGCAGTTCGCGTACCGGCGGTGTGTCCCGGCGTACGCCCCCGCTCGCGGCGCCGGCGAGGACGCGCAGCACCCGGCCCAGGACGAGCCGGGCCCGCGTGCCGCTCCCCGGGTCACGGCCGGCGAGCCGTACGGCCTGCTCCGCCCTGTCCCGCGCCTCGTGCAGCAGCGCCGGATCCGCCTGGGCCTGCCAGAGCATCAACAGACCCCGGGCCAGGGTGGTGTGCTCCTGCTCCTGGGCTCCCTCGGCAGCCGCCGCGCCCCGCATCAGCTGGACGGCGTCGAGCAGCAGCCGCGCGTCGCCGTCCGTGCGGTAGGCGGTCATCAGCCGCTCCGCCTCGGCCACCGGCCCGGCTCCCGCCGGGTCCTGCGGCAAGGGCTGGAACCACCGGACGACACGGGCCGGCACCTCGGCGAAGGGCTCCGGCTGCGGGCGCGTCCCGGGCCGGTCCTCGGCCGGCTCCCGTGGAGGCCGCACCGCCCGGCCCGAGAGCTGGGCGACCGCGAGCGCGGAGAAGTTCCGCGCGCCCTTGCCGAAGTGCTGGGACACGAACTCCGAGCAGTGCTTGAGAACGAGCGTGGCCTCGTCCCGGCCGAGCGACTGCAGCAGCAGGTTCCGCACGCCGTCGGCGAACTCGTACCACGGCCCCGCGTCCGGGTCGCCCGGCGGATCGGGCAACCGGTGCAGCAGTCCGCCGAGGAGTACCTCGGCGAGTTCGGTGGGCCCGGTGTCGGGGAGCATCGCACGCTGGACGACCTGCATGACCGGCAGCGCGAGGGGGGCAGCCGCCAGATGTACGGCGAGCCGCAGAGCTCCCGCGGAGGCCGTCGCCCGGAACGCCTCGACCAGCTCGTCGGCACTGCCCGCCCCGCGCTCCCGCGGCTCCGGCACGGACACCGGGTGGTCCGGCAGGACCCAGCCCGCCGCGCCCCGGGCGGTGACCCGCCCGACGCCGGAGAGCAGCCCGGCCCAGGAGCCCAGGGCCTCCTGGTTGGGCAGCAGAACGGGGACCGGGAGAGCGGCAGGGCCGGGCGGACCGGCGAGGGGTCCGTACCCCTGCGGCCGGAAGCCCAGCCGGCCACCGGAGCCGGGGTCACGGACCAGCAGCCCCGGCCCCGCGGGCAGTGCCGTACGTCCCCACAGCCGCGGCGGCAGCGGCTGGACGACGGCCACGGGGGCGTGCAGGGACCACTGGTGCAGCAGCCGCTGGGCGCGGCCCTCCCGCCACAGCGGGCCCACGCAGTCGCTGATGAGGAGGGTGAGCCTGCGGCCCGTCGGGTCCCTGAGCTGGTCGGCGGGGCGCAGCCGTACACCCGGCGAGTCCGGCGGCCCGGGCGCATTGCCGACCAGCGGCGCACCGTCGCGCCCATGGTGCAGATAGTGCACCGCGACATCGCGGAAGACGCCCAACTGCTCGCAGGTCTGCCGTAGTTCCTCGAGCATCCGTTCCCAGACGACCATGGACGGCGAGGCGTCCATCAGCAGATGCATGCCGATGTCCCGCCGTTCGACCCGGCTGAAGACCGGCCACAGCGTTCCCGCGCGGGCGCTGAGGTCGGCGGTGGCGTCCTCGTCCAGCCCGTCGAGGACCGGCGTGGCCAGGGGGCGGTAGCGCCGGAGCGGGCGCAGGGCACGCTGGAGGCCGAGCAGCCCGGGGAGCGCCGCGGCGGCCGGGGCCCGCACCGGAAAAGCGGTACGGGGCTCCCCGGCCGTCCGCCCTGAGCCCGCGGGGTAGAGGGACACCGGCACGGCGCCGGCGGCCTGCTCCTGCTGCGGGGACCGTCGGCGGGAGGAGCCCAGAGCGGTCGCTTCCGGCGGATGGCCTTCCGGCTGCGGGTCGGCGACGGCCGGGTCATCAGGCAGCCGTTGAGAGGGCAGTGCGGCCGGTCCTGACCCGTCCGTCCACCGGGCCAGCCAGAGCGCGTCCGCGACCTCCTCCGCCGTGACGTCCCAGCCGGCCGCGCGCAGCAGGCCGATCACCTCTCTGAGCCGCCGGTCGGGCGGCGCCGTCATCGGTCATCACCTCGGACGGTCCAGCGGCTGCATGAGCATCTCGGCGAGCCGGTCGCGCATCACATTCTCGGTGCGGGCGGCGTAGTGGGTGAGGAAGAGGGCGTTCAGCAGCTGGTCGGCGGCGACCACCTCGCCGGGGTCGCGGTGCAGAAAGCGCTGGATCAGGGGCTGGCCCTCGGATACGGCCACATCGCCGAGGTGGGCCTCGACCATGGCCGTGAGCTGGTCCTCGCCCGGCGGCTTGAGTTCGAGCTGGATGCAACGGCGCAGCAGGGCCGCGGGGAAGTCGCGTTCGCCGTTCGATGTCAGAACGATGAAGGGGAAGGCCGTGCAGCGCACCCGGCCGTCCCGGACCGCGGCCCGCCCGCCGTCGTCCGTCGAGACCTCGACCTCGGGTTCGCGGTCGGCGATGCGCTCCAGTTCGGGGAGCGCGAACTCGCCTTCCTCCAGCGCGTTCAGAAGATCGTTGGGGAGGTCCATATCGCTCTTGTCGAGCTCGTCCACCAGCAGGACACGCGGCCGGTCGGCGGGCAGCAGCGCCGTCCCCAGCGGGCCGAGCCGCACGTAGGAGCCGATGGACCGCCACTGTCCGCCCGCGCCTCCCGCGCGCTCCAGCTGGACGTCCTGGAGGCGGCCGATCGCGTCGTACCGGTACAGGCCGTCCTGGAGGGTCGTACGGCTGACGATGGGCCACCGCAGCACCCTGCCCAGGCCCAGCTCGTGGGCGACCGCGTGGGCCAGCGTGGACTTTCCGGTGCCCGGATTGCCGGTGACGAGCAGCGGGCGCCGCAGATACAGCGCGGCGTTGACCGCCTCGACCTCCTCCGGGCGCGGGTGGTGGTTCTCCACGAGCCTGCGCTGCACGCCCAGCCTGCGCGCGGTGCTGGGGTCGACTCCCGCTTCCGCTTCGGAATCCGGTGGCGAGAAGTCCCGCCAGGGCGGGGGTTTCGGTAAGCGCTCCACTCCGTCGTGCGGCAGGCCTGCGCCCCGGTAGATGCGCCAATCGTTCACATCGGGCTCCTCAGCTGGTGGTGAACCTGGCCGCTGCTCCGCGCTCTTCTCCCCGTGTGCCCCACCGGTTCGCGATCGACGGTACCGGCAGCGGCACGGGGTGTTGAGCCCCTTTCCGCCAGCGTGTCCATGAGTTGACGCCGCGTCATGATCGGTGCTCCGGCGCCATGCCCGGCTCGTACAGCGGTCCGCCCGGTGAGCTGGGGCGATCCGGTGGGTCGTAGAGCAGGGCAATCGACTGCGCCCAGGCGGCCTCGTCCCGGTCCGGGTCGGGGTCGGCGGCCCGGATGCGCAGGCTCCGGATGTGCTCGTGGAGGCCGTCGGCCCGCCCGGCCTGCGTCACGAGACGTTCCACCGCACGGTGGAATTCGGCGCAATCCGAATGGCTACCGGCGCATCTGCGCCAGATGGCGACCGGGTGGCCGGCGATGAGCGCCGCGTCCATCGCGGTCGCCCCGTCACCGGCGGCGACCGGTCCGCAGAAGACCGGGACGGACGGCCAGGAGGCGCGGGAGAGCCGGTCGTACGCGGCGTTCCAGCTCTCGCCGCGGGAGGCGCCGTGCTCCTGACCGGAACCGGGAATGCCGTCGCGCATCGGGATCGCGGTCAGGGGGCCGCGCTGGACGCCGCTCCAGCGGCGGCGCCACTCGGGATTCCCGGTGCCGGTCCGCTGGCGGTCACGCACCACGACCACGCGCCGCTCACCGATCGGGAGGCCGTGCAGATCGGTCCAGCCCTCGGGGGTGTGCCGGGGAGCCAGCCGCCAGGTGTCGAGGGGCTCGTCGAACAGCTCAGGCGGCAGGGCCACTTCCACCGCCGCCAGATGGTGGCCCACGTCGCCGCGCCGCAGCGCGTCGGCGATCGGCTCCCGTAAGGCGGCACGCAGATCGGCCCGGGGGACGCCCTGTTCGTCGCCGTGGATCGGGGTGACCAGGCGCCCGTCGTGCAGCAGTTTGACCCGCCAGGGGTACCGGTCGCCGTAGAGGCTCTGGTCTATCTCGATCAGTACGTCCGCCCGCGGGCCGTCCTCGGTCCCGGGGAGCTCGACGGCGTCCAGGATCTCCTCGATCTCCTGGCGCACGACCCGGGGCAGCGGCTCGGCGGTGCTCTCCAGCCAGGTCCGCAGCTGGCCCAGCGCGACGTCGTCCTCGGGGTGCCCGAGCCGGCCGACCGCGCCCCAGACCTTGGCCGCGTACAGCAGTACGGCCTCCAACTCGGCGTTCCTGCCGGGGTTCTTGCCGGGCGCGCTGCGGTCCCGGAGGTCGTAGAGCAGCCCGGCCCCCTCGCGCCAGGAGCGCGGGTCGTGGTCGACGCCGGGCTGGTACGCCTCCCGGAAGACCCGCCGCTTGACGTCGTCCACCAGCACGGTGACCTGTCCGGGCGTCAGGGGCGGAGTGAGTTCGGCCAGCCTGCCGTAGAGGTTCGTCCGCAGCACCGGGCCGAAGCCGCCCGGCTCGTCCGGCCGCAGCCCGGCCTGAACGTCGGTCCAGCTGTCGTCGGCTCCCGCCGCCCGGTGCCGTTGCAGGTGGTGGCGGTCATGGGCCCGGATCACCTCGTGGAAGAGCTCGCCGCCCGGAATGTCGCACAGGGCGCGCAGCGCGCTGACGGGCACCGCGTGGCCGGCGGTCGGATCGTCCACGATACGGGCCTTGCACAGCCCGATGACGCTGCCCCGGCCGGTGTCCACCACCGGCCCGCCGGAGCAGCCGTCCACCGGCTGCTCACCGCGCAGCAGCATGGCGCCGCCGTCCCGGCCGTCCCGGCCGCTGGTCTCTCCGGCGACCCATCGGTACGCCACATCGCCGGTCTCCGCCGACCAGCCGTGCAGGCTGATGTCCACCGGACCGGCGCCCGAGATGTCGCCCAGCCATACGCAGTCGTGATCGGGGGCGTCCGGCACCCGGACGAGCGCGAGGTCGGGCAGCGGCCAGGTGCGCGGCGGCAGATCGGGGTCGGGCGGGCGCGGCAGTGCGAGGGCGACCTCCCCGAGGGCCTGGCCGCCCTGCCAGGAGATGCCGACGACGCGCTCTCCGCTCCACACGGCGCCACCCCCTGTTCCCACGACATGCGCGCAGGTCAGCACCCAGCCCGGAGCCACGAAGAAGCCGCTGCCCCAGTATTCGGTGCCCTGCGGGTCATACCCGTCCCCGGGCGCGGCGATGCGCACCACGGACCTGCGCACGAGAGCATGCAGGGAGCTCACGAAGGCGTGCCGCCGTCGCCGGGCCGCCTGATTCCGTCGGGCATACGCAATCCCCCCGCTCCCCCACAATGATGCAGAAGGCTAGTCCGCGGTTCCGGCGGGCGCGAGGGGATCGGCTGAGGCTGTCTATCCTGGGCATGCTGTGTTTTCCGGGGCCGGGTATTCACACACCGGACCCCGCACAGTCGTCGCAATTTTCCCGTACTCCCGTCGTTTCTGTTTCGGAGCACCGTCTTGTACTTCACCGACCGCGGTATCGAGGAGCTGGAGAGCCGGCGCGGCGAGGAGGATGTCTCTCTCGCCTGGGTCGCCGAACGGCTCCGCGAGTTCGTCGATCTCAACCCGGACTTCGAGGTTCCGGTCGAGCGGCTGGCGACCTGGCTGGCGCGGCTCGACGACGAGGACGACGAGTAGCCGGACAGGCAGGCGAGCGGACGCACCCGCGGCTGAGCGGGCCGAGGGTTCAGGCCGATCCGTCCACTCGCGACGTCCCCGGCTGTCTTGACTTCCAGCATGCGCGATATATCGTGTCTATCGAGAGACGCGATATGTTGCGTACTGCGTCATCCGGAGGAGGTCAGAGATGTCAGCCCGGTCCGAGTGGTCTTCCCCCGGCTACCGCTGGGGAGACCCCCACGAGCCGCGGAAGCTCGACCTCGATGAGCCCGTCAGCGCCGTCCAGGTACGAACCGTCGGTGGCACGGTCAACATCGTCGGCACCGACGGCGCCGCCCCCGCACGGCTCGAGATCAGCGCAGTGCACGGGCCGCCGCTCACTGTCACCCACGAGCACGGCACCCTGACCGTCGCGTACGACGACCTCCCCTGGAACGGCTTCCTCAAGTGGCTCGACCGCAAGGGCTGGAACCGTAGCGCCGTCGTCTCCGTCACCGTCCCGGCCGGCACCCGCGTCGAGGTCGGCGTCGTCAGCGCCGCCGCCGTGGTCTCCGGGATCTCCGGGCATACGGATCTGCGCGGTGTCTCGGGGGACAGCACGCTCGTCCGGCTGACCGGGGCGGTCCGCGCCGACACCGTCTCCGGGCGGGTGGAGGCCCAGGCCGTCACCGGCGATCTGCGTTTCAACTCCGTCTCCGGCGATCTCACCGTCGTCGAGGGCTCCGGAAGCGCCGTGAAGGCCGAGTCCGTCAGCGGCGACATCGTCCTCGACCTCGCCCCCACCGCCAAGGGTGCGGACATCGCGCTGACGACCGTCTCGGGCGAGATCGCCATCCGGCTGCCGGACCCCGCCGACGCGAAGGTCGACGCCAACACCGCGGGCGGCGCCGTCTCCTGCGCCTTCGACGATCTGCGGGTCACCGGTCAGTGGGGGGCCAAGCGGATCACCGGCACCCTGGGCCCGGGCAACGGCCGGCTCAAGGCCACCACCGTCTCCGGCGCGATCGCCCTGCTGCGCGGGCCGTCCGCCGAGGAATCCCCGCACGACGCCCCGGGCATCCCCCGCGACCCCGAAGCGCCCGGCGCTCCCCCCGCGCCCGGCCCGCCCGACACCTCCGGTGGCCCCGATTCCTCCGGCGCCCCCGGATCCCCCGCCGGGCCCGTCGGCGAGAAGGTGCTCTGACGTGCCCCCCGTCTTCGCCCACGGCCGACTGCGCCTGTACCTCCTCAAGCTGCTGGAGGAGGCCCCGCGGCACGGCTACGAGGTCATCCGGCTCCTCGAGGAGCGCTTCCACGGTCTGTACGCGCCGTCCGCCGGCACCGTCTACCCGCGCCTCGCCAAGCTCGAGGCCGAGGGCCTGGTCACGCACGCCACCGAGGGCGGCCGCAAGGTCTACTCGATCACCGACGCCGGACGCGCCGAACTCGCCGACCGGCAGGGCGAACTGGCCGAACTGGAGCTGGAGATCGGTGAGTCCGTCTCCGAGCTGGCCGCCGAGATCCGTGAGGACGTACGCGGTTCGGCCGGCGATCTGCGGCGCGAGATGCGCGCGGCCGCCCGGGAGGCCCGTACGCCCGGGGGAGGCGAAGAGGGCCGGGAGACGCCCTGGGGCGACAGGGAGGCCTGGCGCCGGGCGAAGGAGGAGCTGCGCCGGGCCAAGGAGGAGTGGAAGGAGCAGGCCCGCCGGGCCAAGGACGAGAGCCGCCGCGCCAAGCAGGACGCGCAGCAGGCCCGTAAGCAGGCGAAGGACGCTCAGGACTTCGCCCGCGAGGAGGTCCAGCGGATCGCCCGCCAAGTGCAGGACCAGGTGCAGTCGCGTGCGAAGGCCGGCGACTGGCAGGGCGCGCTGCACGAGGGCATGACGGAACTCGCCCGGCAGATGAGCGGTTTGGGCAGGGGCACCGGTCGGACGACCGCCTGGCCCCCGTACGTCAAGCCCGATCCGGCCGGCGTCCGTCAGCCGGAGTGGGCCGAGGAACCGGCGGATCCGTCGGCCGACCCCGCACGCGACCTGGAACGGCTTCTGGACCGCTTCCGCGACGACATCCGTGACGCGGCCCGCGACCACGGTGTCAGCACGGATGAGCTGGGCGAGGCCCGCCGCCATCTCTCGACGGCGGCGGCCCATATCTCAGCGCTGCTGCGCGGCCCCAAGACCTGACAGGCGGACCGTCGTACTGCGCGGCGCGAGGCCTGCAGGGCCGCCGTCGGACTGCGCCGCGCAATGCCTGACGGGCCGACGGTCAAACGGTCGGCTGTCAGACGGTCGGCCGTCAGACGGTCAGGACGATCTTTCCGAAGAGCTCGCCACCGGCCATCTTCTCGAACCCCTCGCGGGCCCGGTCCAGCGGCAGCACGGAGTCGATGACGGGCCGCACCCCCGCCGTCGCGCAGAAGCTGAGCAGGTCCTCTAGCTCGTCCTTGCCGCCCATCGTCGATCCGACGACCTTCAACTCCAGGAAGAAGATCCGGTTGAGCTCGGCGGCTGCGGGGTTGGGCCCGCTCGTGGCGCCCGAGATGACCAGGGTGCCGCCGGGCTTCAGCGACTTGACCGAGTGCGACCAGGTGGCCGCGCCCACGGTCTCGATGACCGCGTCCACGCGCTGCGGCAGCCGCGCCCCCGGCTCGTACGCCTCGACCGCGCCCAGCTCGACGGCCCGCTTGCGTTTGGCCTCGTCGCGGCTGGTGGCGTACACGCGCAGCCCGGCCGCCTTGCCCAGGACGATCGCGGCGGTGGCGACCCCGCCGCCCGCTCCCTGGACGAGGACGCTGTCGCCGGGCCGTACGCCCGCGTTGGTGAAGAGCATCCGGTACGCGGTCAGCCAGGCCGTCGGCAGACAGGCCGCCTCCTCGAAGGACAGCTCCTTCGGCTTGGGCAGTACGTTCCAGGCCGGGACGGTGACCTGCTCGGCGAAGGTGCCCTGGTAGCGCTCGGTGAGGATGGAGCGCGGCTCGTCCGGGCCCACGCCGTGTCCCGTCTGACCGATGACGGAGTGGATGACGACCTCGTTGCCGTCCGCGTCGATCCCGGCGGCGTCGCAGCCGAGGATCATGGGCAGCGATTTCTCGCCGAGGCCCACGCCGCGCAGCGACCACAGGTCGTGGTGGTTGAGCGAAGCGGCCTTGACGTTGACGGTCGTCCAGCCGGGGCGGGCGTCCGGGGCGGGGCGGTCCCCCAACTCCAGACCACTGAGCGGCTGGTCACGGTCGATGCGGGCTGCGTATGCGGCGAACATGACCTTGACCCTAGGCCGGAGCGGGACGCGGCGGAACCACGGGCCGGTGTGACACGCGCCGCGTCCCCGCCGACCCGGTCCTTCCGGGCCCCTCTCAAGCCCGGCTGAGCCCGCAGCCCTCAGCCTCAGTCCCTCCGGTACTGCGCGGGCGAGTTCTTCGTCGCCGGGTCCTCGTAGCTGCCCGCCGTGCCGCGGTCCACATGGAAGGTGGTCAGGGTGCTGACGGGGGAAGCCGGGTCGCGGCGGTCCGCGATCACCCGCATGTGCGTGCTCCACCGCTCCGGGGTGACCTCGTACACGTCATAGCCGTAGCGGTTGCCCTCGAAGTACGTCAGGTGCGGATTCGCCCGGCCCATGACCGGGCCGTTGGCCTTGTTCCACTCGGCGGAGTACGCGCCCGAGGTGATGGAGTGGGCGGTGAACTCCGTGCCGACCACCGGCGAGGACGCCTCGTCGAAGTCCGGCCGGATGTCGTCCACGAACGCCGAGTGCCAGTCACCGGTGATCACCACCAGGTCCTCCAGGCCGCTGTCGTGAACATGCGTCAGCACCTCCTTGCGCTCGGCGAGGAAGCCGTCCCACTGATCGGTGAACATATAGCCGCCGCCCGGCTTGTCGCGCAGCTGGCTGAGCATGATCGAGTTGGCCCAGACGTGCCAGCTGTCGGCCGCCCCGTCGATGCCCTTCTTCAGCCACGCCTTCTGCTCGGCGCCGAGGATGGTGCCGTCGCTCAGATTCTGTGCCGAGCGGTACGAGCGCAGATCGAGGACGGTCAGCTCCAGCAGGTCGCCCCAGCGGCGCACCCGGTGGATCTCGGGGTCGGGCAGTGCCGAGCCGCCGCTGTCGCGGTGCGGCATGTTCTCGTACCAGGCCTGGTACGCGGCCGCGCGGCGCTGCATGAAGGGCGCGCCGCCGCCCGTACCGCTGTAGTCGTTGGCCACCTCGTGGTCGTCCCAGGTCAGGAACCAGGGGTGGGCGGCGTGGGCCTCGCGCAGCGACGCGTCGCCCTTGTAGAGGGCGTGCCGGCGCCGGTAGTCGGCGAGCGTGAAGATCTCCGGGCCGTCGTGGTCGCGGACGTGGTCCCCGCCCACGGGCCCGTGCTCGTAGATGTAGTCGCCGAGGTGGACGACGAAGTCGACGTTCTCCCGGGCGATCCCGCGGTGCGCGGCGAAGAAGCCGTCGTGGAAGGCCTGGCAGTTGGCGGCGGCGAAGCGCACCTTGGGCACACTGCCGAGCGGGGCGGTCCTGGTCCGCCCGATGCGGCTCCGCACGCCCAGCGCCTCGAACGCGTACCAGTAGTGCCGGCCCGGCCGCAGGCCGCCGACCGGCAGGTGCACGCTGTGCCCGAGCGTGGCCGACGCGGGCGCGGTGCCGCGGGCGACGACCCGTTTGAACGACCTGTCCTCGGCGACGGCCCAGTCGACCTCGACGATCTCGGGGAGCTGCTGCTCGGCGGCGAGCGGCTCCGGCGCCAGCCGGGTCCACAGCACGACACCGGTGGGCTGCGGGTCGCCGGAGGCAACGCCCAGGGTGAAGGGGGCGGGGTCGTAGTCGGCGCCCAGCGCCTCGGCGGCCTCGCGTGCCTGCGCGGGCGAGAGTCCGGCGCTCAGCGGCCAGAGGACATTGAGCGCACCCGCGGTGGCGGCGGCCTTCAGCAGATCACGGCGGTTGAGGTTCACGACGACCGGTCTCCAGTGGTGGTTTCGAGGGTGAGGGAGATCGCGTCGGCGTAGCCGTCGTTGGACATGCCGCTTCCGGAGCGGGTGAGGACCAGCAGCAGCCGGGCGGTTCGGGCGCCGGGCGGCACGGCGGCCGTGGCCTTCCGCTCGAACAGGCCGGTGGCGGACTTGCGCTCGGCGGCGGTCACCGGGCCGAGGACCGCCAGCGCGACCGGCGTCCCCTTGCCATCCCGGAATTCCACCGACAGCCGGGCGCCGTCCTCCTGCGTCGCATATCCGCCGAGCCAGGCGGTGGCGGTGAAGCGCACCCGCCCGGCGTCGACCGCCCGGCGGCCCGTACGGCCGGCCGCGGGCAGGGACACGTCCTGGACCAGGGCTGTGCGGGGCGAGTTGCCGCCGGAGAAGAACCGGCTGCCGCGCTGGGCGGGCCCGGGGTCCCCGGGCTCCGGGTATCCCCCACCGACGGAGTACCGGATCAGCGCGGGCGCCCCCTGCCGGACCGTCCACCCGACGACGGACTCCACCGGCTCGGCGGTACCTCCCGGCCCGCTCTCCGCGTCCCCATTCACCACGAGATCCACTGCCGTATGCCTCCCCGACTCGACCCGTCCGGCGTCGCGTCAGGAATCCCACCAGCCACACGTGAACCAGCGGAAGACACCGGCGGAACATTGGCCGGGACCTGCTGTCCGGCGGATCCTCAACGGCTGCCGGATCCTCACGGCTGCCGGACGGCCGGGCTCCGCCGCAGAGCCGTGGGGCGACAGGCGGCATCCGGGCCGTTCCAGGCCGGAGGTCGCGGGCGGGTGGACTGCCCGGGGCACCCGTGGACGGGCGCGCCGGCGGGGGCCCCGCGCGTGCCCGCCTGGACAGGCGGGCCCCACGCCCGGAATTCCGTACGCACAACGGGCCGTGGCTCATCCCGAAGAATGAGCCACGGCCCGTGAAAGAACCGACCGATCAGGCCGGTGACAGGACTACCGCCGGGCGACGCCCTCCGCCCGCGCGGCCGCGGCCACCGCCGCCGTCACCGCCGGGGCGACCCGCTCGTCGAACGGCGACGGAATCACCTTGTCCGCGCTCAGATCGTCGGCGACGACAGCCGCCAGCGCCTCCGCCGCGGCCAGCTTCATGCCCTCCGTGATCCGCGAGGCCCGCACCTGAAGCGCGCCTGCGAAGATCCCCGGGAAGGCGAGCACGTTGTTGATCTGGTTCGGGAAGTCGCTGCGTCCGGTCGCCACCACGGCCGCGTACTTGCTCGCGACGTCCGGGTGGATCTCCGGGTCCGGGTTGGCCATGGCGAAGATCAGGGAGTCCTTCGCCATCGTCGCCACCGCGGACTCCGGGACGGTGCCACCGGAGACGCCGATGAAGACGTCCGCACCGTCCATGGCGGCCTCCAGCGATCCGGAGAGGCCGGCCTTGTTGGTGAACCCGGCCAGATTCCGCTTCACATCCGTCAGGTCCTCGCGGTCCTGGCTGACGATGCCCTTGCGGTCGCAGACCGCGACATCGCCGATGCCGGCCTCGACGAGGATCTTGGCGATGGCGACCCCCGCCGCACCCGCGCCGGAGATCACCGCGCGAAGCTGGCCGAGCGCACGGCCCGTCAGCTGGGCGGAGTTACGGAGCGCGGCGAGGCTGACGACCGCCGTGCCGTGCTGGTCGTCGTGGAAGACCGGGATGTCCAGCCGCTCCTGGAGCTTCCGCTCGATCTCGAAGCAGCGCGGTGCGGAGATGTCCTCCAGGTTCACCCCTCCGAAGGAGGGCGCGAGCCGGACGACGGTCTCGACGAGTTCGTCCACGTCCCGGCAGTCCAGGGCGATCGGCACCGCGTCCACCCCACCGAACTGCTTGAAGAGGATCGCCTTGCCCTCCATCACCGGAAGTGACGCTTCCGGCCCGATGTCACCCAGCCCGAGCACGGCGCTGCCATCCGTCACCACGGCCACCACCTGGGACTTCCAGGTGAAGTCATGGACGAGCTCCGGCTTCTCGGCGATTGCGCTGCACACCTTGGCGACGCCCGGCGTGTAGGCGAGGGACAGGTCGTCCCTGTTCCGGACCGGCACGGTCGCCTGAATGGCCATCTTGCCGCCGCGGTGCAGCGCGAAGGCCGGATCGAAGGGCTCACCGTCGTCCGTTTCACCATCGCTGCGAGGATTCACGATCTCCGCTGCCACTGTTGACCCCTTTTTGTCTGAATTCCGTCGAGGGTAACCGCCCCAGGTTGAGGAGCGGGCGGGCACCGCGTCCGTGCCCCCGTCCGGCGGATGGCCGGCCGTGCGGCGGGAGCCGCGGGGGGAAATACGGACGCCGGGCGCGCCGCACACGCGCCCTGAGCCCCGGGTGAGGGGTGTAAGTGTCTTTTCTACCGGACGCGCGAGGGCATGAACGAGTGACTTCCATTGCAGCGACGTGCCACCACTTGGCATTTACGGTGAAAGTGGTCGAACCGCTACCGGATGTCCAAGTACGGAGACATGCCGTGCGTGATGCTGGTCTCGCTCCGGGTGTATGCCGCACAGTCCGTCGTATGGACCGGCTCGGCATACCGAGGGGATCGCCCGTTATCCGATTTTGACATGGCTGGCCCCCTGATCGGAGCCGTCCGGATGGCAAGATGCCCTAATCACACGAGGTCGTCACGCTAGAAAACGCGTGCTACGGCCTTCGGCTACTCCCTCACCCGCAGGAGGAACCAGCAATGACCGCAAGCACCACTCGTCGCTCGGCCGGCGCCAGGTCCCGGATGGCCGCCGCCGGCGCGATCGCGGTCGCAGGCGCCCTGCTGCTGAGCGCGTGCGGCGACCAGACGGAAGGCGCCAAGGAAGGCGAGACCGCCAAGGGTTCCGCCGCCCCGCTCTTCGACCAGCTGCCCAAGGACATCCAGGACGCCAAGGTCATCAAGGTCGGCTCGGACATCGCGTACCCGCCGGTCGAGTTCAAGAAGGACGGCAAGACCGTCGGCCTGGACCCGGACATCGCCGACGCGCTCGGCAAGGAGCTCGGCGTCAGGTTCGAGTTCAACAACGGCACCTTCGACACCCTGCTCACCGGTATGCGCTCGGGCAGGTACAACATCGCCATGTCCGCGATGACCGACACCAAGGACCGCCAGAACGGCATCGACCCCGAGACCGGCAAGAAGGTCTTCGAGGGCGTCGACTTCGTCGACTACTTCACCGCCGGCGTGTCGATCTACACCAAGAAGGGCGCCACCCAGGGCATCAAGGGCTGGGCGGACCTCTGCGGCAAGAAGGTCGTGGTCCAGCGCGGCACCGTCTCGCACGACCTGGCCAAGGCCCAGTCGGAGAAGTGCGCCAAGGACGGCGACAAGAAGATCTCCATCGAGGCCTTCGACACCGATGTGGAAGCCCAGACCCGGCTGCGCGCCGGTGGCGCGGCCGCCGGCGCCAGCGACTTCCCGGTGGCCGCGTACGCGGTGAAGACCTCCGGTGGCGGCAAGGACTTCGAGGTCGTGGGCGACCAGGTCGAGGCCGCCCCGTACGGCATCGCCGTCGGCAAGAAGGACACCCAGCTGCGCGACGCTCTGAAGGCCGCCATCGACGCGATCATCAAGAACGGCGAGTACGACAAGATCCTCACCGAGTGGGGCGTCGAGGACGGCAAGATCAAGGAAGCCAAGATCAACGGCGGTTCCTGAACCGTGGTTTTCGCTGATTCACACGGTTCACTGAAGCGCTGAAAGGCAACACCCGTGAATGTTCCCCTCGACAAGGCGGGGCCTGACGACGCCCCGCCACCGAGCTCGGAGCCCGAGGCCATCAAGGCCGTTCCGGTCCGGCACTACGGACGCTGGGTCTCCGGCATCGTGGTCCTGGCCCTGCTGGCCCTGATCGTCAACGCCTTCGCGAGCGCGGATGTGAATTACGGGGCCATCCCGGACTTCATGTTCAACGACACCGTGCTGACCGGTCTGGGCAAGACCGTGCTGATCTCGGTCCTGTCGATGATCGTCGGCGTGCTCCTCGGTATCGTGCTCGCCGTCATGCGGCTGTCGAAGAACCCGGTCACCTCTTCGGTGGCCTGGGGCTATGTGTGGTTCTTCCGCGGCACCCCCGTCTTCGTCCAGCTCCTGCTCTGGTTCAACCTCGCGCTGATCTTCCCGTACCTCAATCTCGGCTTCTACAAAGACGAGATGAGCGACTTCATGACGCCGTTCATGGCCGCCTTCCTCGGGCTCGCCCTGAACGAGGCCGCCTATATGTCGGAGATCGTGCGGGCCGGCATCCAGTCGGTGGACGAGGGCCAGACGGAGGCTTCGCACGCGCTGGGCATGACCCACGCGAAGACCCTGCGCCGGATCGTTCTCCCGCAGGCGATGCGGGTGATTGTGCCGCCGACCGGAAACGAGTTCATCAATCTGCTCAAGACCTCGTCTCTCTGCTCGGCCGTGCAGTACTCCGAATTGCTGCGAAGCACCTCGGACATCGGCCAGACGACAGGCGCCACGGTCGAGATGCTTTTCCTCGCCGCTTTCTGGTACTTGATCACGACCAGCGTCTTCAGCATTGGCCAGTACTATGTGGAGCGGTACTACGCCCGTGGCTCGGTCCGTAGCCTGCCGCTCACTCCGTTGCAGCGCATCAAGGTCAATCTGGCCGCGTTCAGCAACCGTCCCTCCGGAGGTGGCGCATGAGCGCGATGGTGAAGGCCGAGGGCGTTCACAAGTCCTTCGGCCCGGCTCACATCCTCAAGGGGATCGACCTCGAGGTCGCCCCGCGTGAGGTGTTCTGCCTGATCGGCCCGTCCGGATCCGGCAAGTCCACCTTCCTGCGGTGCATCAACCACCTCGAGAAGATCAACGCCGGCCGGCTGTACGTCGACGGCGACCTGGTCGGCTACCGGCAGCACGGCGACAAGCTCTACGAGCTCAAGGACAGTGAAGTCGCCCTGAAGCGCCGCGATATCGGCATGGTGTTCCAGCGCTTCAATCTCTTCCCCCACATGACCGCGATCGAGAATGTCATCGAGGCCCCGGTCCAGGCCAAGGGAGAGACCAAGGCGGTCGCGCGGGAGCGCGCGACACGGCTGCTGGACCGGGTGGGGCTCTCCGACAAGGCGAGCAGCTACCCCTCCCAGCTCTCCGGCGGCCAGCAGCAGCGGGTGGCCATCGCCCGCGCGCTGGCCATGGAACCCAAGCTCATGCTCTTCGACGAGCCCACCTCGGCTCTCGACCCGGAGCTGGTCGGTGACGTCCTCGACGTCATGCGCGGGCTGGCCGAGGACGGCATGACGATGATCGTGGTCACCCACGAGATGGGCTTCGCCCGGGAGGCCGGTGACGCGCTGGTCTTCATGGACGACGGCGTCGTGGTCGAGTCCGGCCACCCGCGCGACGTCCTGACCGACCCGCAGCACGAGCGGACCAAGTCCTTCCTCTCCAAGGTGCTGTAACGAAGGTGCTGTAGCGGCGGAAGATCGCACTGGAGAAAGAGAGGCGGTACGGGGCCGGGACCGGCGCCCGGCACCCGCTAAAGTGAAAACCCAACCCCAAAAACCAAAACCCCCCCCCCAAAAACACAAACAC